>JBFFWJ010000227.1:0-6002 GCA_041570315.1 Longimicrobiales bacterium
CGCGCCGCGCCCGTCGGAGGGGGCGGCGGGGGGCGGACGCCGTCACGCCGACCCGTCGTGGGGGTCGGCACGGCGGCCCGGGCGCGCCGGGCGAGTGTCTGGAGAATCGAGGACGGGGGCATGCCGGGCAGCTCCGCGGATTCGGGGCCGCTCAACATCCGGTGAGTGCGGGGAGGCGGCAAGCGGCTCGGCGGGGAGCCGGCGCGGGCCGACCGGCAACGAGCCCGACCGGCGCGCCGGAGCGGCTCCCTCGTGGCTCTCCGGTCACGGTGTGGTAGCTTTGCCGGAACGCGGACCCCGGAAGGAGCGGCGCACGTGCCCAGGGCGGTCATGATCTCCGAGCCGGGAGGGCCGGAGGTGCTGGTGATGCGCGAGGCCGATCGGTCGGCACCCGGCCCCGACGAGCTGTGCGTGCGGGTGGCGGCCTCGGGGGTGAACCGGGCGGATCTCCTGCAGCGCCGCGGCCGCTATCCCGTGCCCCCCGGCTGGCCCGAGGACGTCCCGGGCCTCGAGTTCGCCGGCGTCGTGGAGGAGGCCGGGACCGCGTGCCGGTCGTTCGCGGTCGGAGACCGGGTCATGGGCGTCATCGGAGGCGGCGGCTACGCCGAGTACGTCACGCTGCACGAGCGGACGGCGGTGCGCGTGCCCGACGGCCTGTCCGCGGTGGAGGCCGGGGCGGTGCCCGAGGTCTTCATGACCGCCTTCGACGCGCTCTTCGTGCAGATGGGTCTCGCGGCGGGAGAGACGCTGCTCATCCACGCCGTCGGCAGCGGCGTGGGGACGGCCGCGGTTCAGCTCGCTCGCGCGGCCGGTGCGCGCACGATCGGAACGAGCCGGACGGCGGAGAAGGTCGAGCGTGCGCTCGGGCTCGGGCTGGACGTCGGCATCGTGGCGGATCCCGAGTGGCCGGCCCGGGTCCGGGAGGCGACGGCGGGGCGCGGCGTCGACGTCGTGCTGGATCTGGTCGGGGCGCCGTACCTGACCGGCAACCTCGAGGTCCTCGCCACCGGAGCGAGGTGGGTGGTCGTGGGCGTGTCCGGGGGCGCCGTGGCCGAGATCGACCTGCGGCGGCTGATGGGTCGGCGCGCGTCGGTCACCGGGACGGTGCTGCGCGCCCGGCCGCTCGAGGAGAAGATCGCGCTCGCGCGGGCCTTCGAGGCGCGCGTGGCCCCGCAGCTCGAGCGGGGGCTCCTGCGGCCCGTCGTCGACCGGGTCTTCGCCCCCGAGGACGCCGCCGAGGCGCACCGGTACATGGAGGCGAACCGCAACTTCGGAAAGCTCGTCCTCGCCTGGCCGGCGTCCGGCTGGTGACCGGAGCGGGAGGGATCCGGCGGTTCCTCACCGGGCTCGGGCCCGGGATGATCATGGCGGCCACCGCGATCGGCACCAGCCACATCGTCCTCGCCCCCGTGGCGGGCGCGCGCTTCGGCTTCGATCTCCTCTGGCTGGTGCTCTTCGCGCACCTCTTCAAGTATCCGGCCTTCGAGTTCGGCGCGCGCTACGCGGTGGCCACGGAGACGTCGCTGATCGACGGCTTCGGGAAGCTGCCCGGCCCCAAGAACTGGGGGCTCTTCGTCTTCCTCGCCGTGACGGTCATCCAGGGGCTCACGATCCTGGCGGGCGTGATGTCGGTCACGGCCTCGATCCTGGTCGTGACGGTGGGAGGACTTCCCTACACCGCCTGGCTCCTCGTGCTCGGCCTCTTCACGATCGCGATGCACCGGACCGGTCGGTATCCCGCCCTGAAGCGCGGCGCGATGTCCATGCTGGCGCTCCTGTCGGCCGGGACCCTGGTCGCCTTCCTCGCGACGCCGCCCCCGCCGTCCGAGCTCGCCCGGATCTTCGTGCCCGGGGTGCCGGCCGGCTCCACGCTGCTCGTCGCTTCGATCCTGGGGCTCATGCCGACCGGGATCAACGTGGCGGTGTGGCATTCGCTGTGGGCGGTCGAGCACGTGCGCTTCTGGAAGGAGGGGGGCGGATCGCGCACGGCGATGTTGCGCGCGAGCCAGCGCGACCTCGCCATCGGCTACGGGCTGTCCGCCGCGCTGGGCGTGATGCTCCTCTCCCTCGGCGCCGTGCTGCTGCGGCCTCGCGGGCTGGTCCCCGACGGGATCGAGGTCGCGCTCACGATCTCGCGCATCTACACCGAGCTCCTGGGGCCCTGGATGTTCCCCGTGTTCATGGCGGCGGCCTTCGCGGCGATGTTCTCGACCGTGTACACCGTCATGGACGGCTTTCCCCGGGCGTTCTCGTCGCTGATGCGGACGATCTTCCCGCGGAGCGACGTCCTGCATCGGCCGTCCGATCCGTCCTACTGGGCCTTCATGGTCGTGATCTTCGCCTTCTCGCTCGTCACGAACACGCTCCTGCCCAACCCCGTCCTCGTGGTCACGCTGGTGGGCGTGGTGAGCCTGATGGTGGCGCCGGTGCTGTACGGGCTGAACTACTACTGCGTGACCCGCCTGATCGGGGACGAGGCGCTGAGGCCCGGGCCGGCCTTGCGCGCCTGGGCCGCCGCAGGAGGAATCTTCATGGCGCTGGCGGCGGGCCTCTACACGTACACGCGCTTCTAGGGGGAACCTGTGCACGAGTCCGGGTGCCTCGCGCAGAAGGATCGCGTGTGCTCGGGCCGGGAGCGACGACGCGTCGTGGCAGCGCCACGGCGAGGAGGAGAGAGATGCGCTCGATTCTCCTGATCCTCCTGGGCCTGGCCGCCCTGTCGCGGCCGAGCGTCTCGGGCACGCCGGGGCTGGCCCGCTCCGCCGCCCCGGCCGCCGACACCGCGATCCTCCGGGTCGCCGCCTACAACATCCGGCACGGTCGCGGGATGGACGGCCGGGTCGACCTGAGGCGGACCGCGGAGGCGATCGGGAGGCTGGACGCGGACGTCATCGCGCTCCAGGAGGTCGACCGGGAGACCGAGCGCACCGGAGGGGTGGACCAGACCGCGGTGCTGGCGGGGATGTTGGGCTACCGGGGCTACCATGGAGCGCATCGACGCTACCAGGGCGGCGAGTACGGCAACGCCGTCCTGACCCGGCTGCCGGTGCTCGCCTCGCGCACGCACCCCATCCCGCCGGCGTCGGGGAGCGCGCTCGCGGTCCACGAGCTGGTGGTCGACGTTCCGGGCTACGGCGCCGTCTCGGTCGTGTCGGTCCATCTCGCCGGCACGCCCGACGAGCGTCTCGCCCAGGCGGACACGGTGACGGCCCGCTTCGCGACCCGGGCTCATCCGGTCGTTCTCGCCGGTGACTTCAACGGACGTCCCGAAGGGCCCGTGATCCGTCGGCTCGAAGAGCGATGGCGGGTGCTCGGCAAGTCCGGGGACCCCCGCACCTATCCGGCGGACGCGCCGGACCGGGAGATCGACTTCGTCATCGTGCGCTCCCGCGACGCCCTGGAGGCGCTCGATCACCGCGTCGCCGAGGAGGCCGGCGCGTCCGACCACCGACCGCTGCGGGCGGTGCTGCGCCTCGCCCGGCCCGAGCGCCCGCCGCGCCTTGATGGGGGTGCCCTGCGCCGGTAGCATGTTGCAGGGGGCTGCCCTGCCCGGCCTCTGCGCCACGCCCGTGGGCGGCGGGTCACGGGCCTCGCGGTGCGTACGATGGGCGGAAAGCGCGCGGAGCGCCTGGACCGGATCGTCCGAGAGCTCGACGGCATCGTCGAGAGCGCGCGCGCTCTCGAGGAGCGCTACGCGACCCAGCTCGACGTCGTCCACGCGAGCCAGGAGGCCGGCGCTCGCAACCTGCTGCACTACCTCGCCCTCCGTCACGGCGACGTTCGCGAGCTCCAGCACGAGCTCGCCTCGTTCGGTCTGTCGAGCCTCGGCCGCTGCGAGGCGCACGTGCTCGCGAGCGTCTACGCCGTCCGCGACGCGGTACGGCACCTCCGGGGCGAGGAGCCGAGGGCCGAGCGCCCGCCGGTCAGCTTCCGCCACGGAGCCGCCCGCATCCGAAAGCAGACCAACGAGCTCTTCGGCCGGAAGCTGAGAGGGGGGCACGCGCGCATCATGGTGACGTTGCCGCGCGAGGCCGCCCACGACTACGCGCTCGTGCGGGACATGGTACGGGCGGGCATGAACGTGGCGCGCATCAACCTCGCCCACGACGGCGCGGCCACCTGGGAGAGCATGGTGCGCAACGTCCACCGGGCGAGGGCCTCGACCGGCTGCTCGTGCCGCATCTTCATGGACCTGTGCGGTCCGAAGATCCGCATCGGGGACCTCGTACCCGGCCCGGAGGCTCTCAGGATCGACCCGGCCCGAGACGAATGGGGAAGGGTCGAGGAGCCCGAGGTGCTCCGCCTGGTCCCGGACGGGTCGGAGGAGAGCGGGCCGGGCGGCGTCCGGCTTCCGATCTCCGTCGAGCTCTTCGAGCGACTCCGCTGCGGGGACCGCCTCGAGCTGGAGGACGCGAGGGGCAAGCCCGTGGCCTTCGAGGTCGTCTCGGCGCCGGCCGGCCCCGCGGCGGCGCACTGTCGCACGAGGGCGTTCCTCCGGTCGGCGCTGCCCGTGACGTTGCGGGCGCCGGACGGGTCCGTGCGCGGGAGCGGCGCGATCGGACGGCTGCCCGAGGTGCGCGCGGGCATCCGGCTCAGGGTCGGGGACACCCTCCTGGTGCACAAGGATCCGAGGCCCGGCGAGGAGGCCCGGCCCGGGGCGAACGGCGCACCGGCCCTGCCCGCGCACGTCCCCTGTGCGGTGCCGGAGGTCCTGGATGCGGTGCGCGTCGGCCACGAGCTCGTGTTCGACGACGGAAAGATCCGGGGCGTGGTGCGGGAGGTGGGCGCCGGGGAGGTCCGGGTCGAGATCACGCACGCGCAGCCCGGGGGCACGAACCTGAGGGCGTTCAAGGGCATCAACCTGCCGGACTCCCAGCCGGGCCTCTTCGGGCTGACCGAGAAGGACGCCGAGGACCTCCCCTTCGTGGTGGAGCACGCCGACGGGGTGAACGTCTCGTTCATCAACCACCCCGACGACGTCGAGGATCTCCTCGACGCCCTGGAGTCGGCCGGGGGCCATCGCCTGCGCCTCGTGCTCAAGATCGAGACGATGATGGGCGTGCGCCATCTGCCCGGTATCCTGCTGGCCGCCATGGAGTGGCCGGCCGTCGGCGTGATGATCGCGCGGGGGGACCTCGCCGCGGAGGTCGGCTGGGAGCGGCTGGCGGCGGCCCAGGAGGAGATCCTGTGGCTGTGCGAGGCGGCGCACCTCCCGGTCGTCTGGGCCACCGAGGTCCTCAACCAGCTCGCGAAGAAGGGGATCCCCACGCGAGGCGAGATCTCCGACGTGGTCATGGCGGAGCGGGCGGAGTGCGTGATGCTCAACAAGGGACCCTACATCACCACGGCGATCCGCACGCTGGACAACATCCTCTCCTCGGTGCAGGCCTACCAGGAGAAGAAGACCGCGCTCCTGCCGACGCTCACCCTCGAGATGCCGGACCCGGAGGAGGTCGGCAGGGCGGTGGGGACGCGGCGGGGCCGCTGGACGTAGGGTGGCCCGCCGGCGCCTGCCCGGAGCACGCCGGGCGCGGACGTCCGCGGTGACGCCGGACCGGGTGTAGCGCGCCGTGCGCGCCTGGATGCTTCGGCGGACCGGGGGTCCCCACGTCCTGGAGCTGACCGACGTCGCGGATCCCGTGCCCGAGGCGGGCGAGGTCGTGGTCCGGGTCGAAGCGATCGGCGTCAACTACGCGGAGGTGCTCTCGCGAAAGGGCCTGTACGGATGGGCGCCCGCACGGCCCTACGTTCCCGGGATGGAGGCGGTCGGGATCGTCGACGAGGTCGGTTCGGGAGTCGATCCGGACCGGCTCGGGGCGCGGGTGCTGTGCGGGGTGCAGTACGGGGCGTATGCCGATCGCGTGGTCCTGCCCGCCTCCCGGGCCCTCCCCTCCTTCGACGACTTCTCCGTGGAGGAGAACGCGGCCTTCGGCGTCAACTTCATGACCGCGTGGGTCGCCCTCGTCGAGATGGCCCGCCTCCGGTCGACCGACCGCGTCGGC
>JBFFWJ010000228.1:0-5980 GCA_041570315.1 Longimicrobiales bacterium
ACGGCGACCTGGTTCTGGACCGGCATCGGCTGGTACTGCGGCTGCTTGAGGATCTCGACGGTGCGCTCACCCCGGGCGAGCTGACGCTGCGTCGCGGCGTCGAGGTCCGACCCGAACTGGGCGAACGCCTCGAGCTCGCGGAACTGGGCGAGGTCGAGGCGCAGGCGCCCCGCGACCTTCTTCATCGCCTTGATCTGCGCGGAGCCGCCCACCCGTGAGACCGAGATGCCGACGTTGACCGCCGGCCGGACGCCCGAGTAGAACAGGTCGGGGACCAGGAAGATCTGACCGTCCGTGATCGAGATCACGTTGGTCGGGATGTACGCGGAGACGTCGCCGCCCTGCGTCTCGATGATCGGCAGCGCCGTGAGCGAGCCGCCGCCCTGCTCGTCCGACAGCTTCGAGGCACGCTCGAGCAGCCGGGAGTGCAGGTAGAAGACGTCGCCCGGGTACGCCTCGCGCCCCGGAGGACGGCGCAGCACCAGCGAGAGCTGGCGGTACGCCTGCGCCTGCTTCGAGAGATCGTCGTAGACGACCAGCGTGTGCTTGCCCTGCCACATGAAGTGCTCGGCGAGCGCCGTGGCCGAGTACGGCGCGATGTACTGCATCGGCGCCGGGTCGGACGCGTTCGCCGTGACCACGATCGTGTAGTCGAGCGCTCCGTGCTCGCGCAGGGTCTCGACGACGCTCCGAACCTTACCGGCGCGCTGTCCGATCGCGCAGTAGATGCAGATGACGTCGGTGTTCTTCTGGTTGATGATCGTATCGACCGCGACGGCCGTCTTGCCGGTGCCGCGGTCGCCGATGATCAGCTCTCGCTGGCCGCGGCCGATCGGGATCATCGAGTCGATCGCCTTGAGCCCCGTCTGGAGCGGCTCGCTGACCGGCTGCCGCTTCACGATGCCGGGCGCCACGATGTCGATCTGACGCTTGCCCTCGATGCCGTCGATCGGGCCGTGCCCGTCCTGCGGGTTGCCGAGCGGATCGACCACGCGACCGAGGTACCCGGCGCCGACCTCGATGTCGAGCACGCGACCCGTGCGGCGGACCTGGTCGCCCTCGTGCAGCTTGGTCCACTCACCCATGATCACGGCGCCGATGTTGTCCTCTTCGAGGTTCAGCGCCAGGGCCGTGACCGTGTCTCCGGAGCCGGACGAGGTGATCTCGAGCATCTCCGACGCCATCGCCTTCGTCAGACCGTAGATGCGGGCGATGCCGTCCTTGACCTCCAGGACTTCGCCGATCTCTTCGGCTTGGAGCTCGTCCTCGTACCGCTCGATCTGGCGGAGGAGGACGTCCTTGATCTCGCTGGCGCGGAGCTGGGAGTCGTTGGCCATCTCGTATCGGTCCTAATCGTTAGTTGTGCGCGTCAGTATCGGCCGGCGCCCCCACGGGGTGCGGGAGGTCGGCCCGGAGCAGCTCGCGGCGGAGCCCCTCCAGGCGCCTCCGAACCGAGCCGTCGTAGATCGTATCGCCCGTGCGGACGACGAGCCCACCGAGGATCTCGGGCCGGACCCGCACGTGAGGGATCGCCTCCTTGCCCAGCAGGGCGCTGAGACGCTCGGTGATCACCCGTCGCGTGCCGTCGTCGATCGGGCGCGCCACCGACACCTGGACGTGCTCGCGTCCCAGGCGCTCGTCGAGAAGCCGCTGGTACCTCGTGGAGATCGCCCGCAGCAATCGCTGGCGGCGCTTGTCGATCGTGACCAGCACGAAGTTGGTGACGTGCTTCGGAAGCGCGTTCCCGAAGGCCTCCCTGACGACCGCCTTGCGGTCGGCGTCGTCGATGCGCGGGGTCTCGAGGAAGACCTTGAACTTCGGATCCTCCTCGATGAGCCGCGCCACCGTCTCCAGCGCGTCGCCGTACGCTTCGAGCGCCTCGTTCCGGTCGGCCAGCTCGAAGAGCGTCTCGGCGTAGCTCCGCGCTACGGTCTCGTCTCGCATTCTCAGCTACCGGCGCCGAGCTCGCTCAGGTACCGCTCGACGAGCTCGCGATCCTTGGCCTGATCCAGGCTCTCCCCCATCAGCCGGGAGGCCGCCGCGAGAGCGAGCTCCACGGACTCGCGGCGCAGCATCTCCAGCGCGGCGTCCCGCTCACGCTCGATCTCCGAGCGCGCCCGCTCGATGATCGCCTGGGCCTCCGCCCGGGCTTTCGCCTCGACTTCCTGGCGCACCGTCTCCCCGGCCGCGCGGCCCTCCGCGACGAGGTCGTTCGCCTGCCGACGGGCATCCGCCAGCTGCTCGCGGTGCTCCGCGAGCAGGCGTGCCGCCTCCTCGTTGCGCTGGGCGGCCTCGTCGAGCGCCGACTGGATCCCCTTCTCGCGCGCCTCGACGGCGCCCAGGATCGGTCCCCACGCGTACTTGCCGAGAACGAACAGGAGCCCCGCGAAGACGAGGAGCGTCCAGACGCTGAGACCGGTGTTGATGTCGAAGAGGGCCGCCCCGCCCTCGGAGCCGCCCTGTGCCCGGACCGGGCCCGGGGCGAGCACCGAGAGCGCGAGCACCGCCCGCGCGATTCGACTCGCTGTCATCGTCTGCTCCACTGGTTCGTGTGCGACTCCGTGCCGTGACCGACCGCAGCGCGATCGGCTCGCCGACGACGGGTCAGACGAACTTGAAGAGGATCGCGATGACGAGCGCGAAGAGCGCGACGCCCTCGACCAGAGCGGCCAGGATGATCGCCGCCGTCTGGATCGTTCCGGCGGCCTCCGGCTGCCGGGCGATTCCCTGGGTCATCCCGTTTCCGATCTGGCCGATCCCGATGCCGGCTCCGATCACCGCGAGGCCCATCCCGATGCCGGCTCCGAGCAGGCTCGCCCACTCCTTGGCCGTATCCGCATCCATGGCGGCTTCCTGGAACATCGCGAGCATTCCGTAGAGCATTTCGCTGCTTCCTTGAGGATTGTCGTCGTTACGACGGTTGGGACATCAGTGAGCGTGACGAATCAGGCCGATGAAGACGGCCGACAGCATGGCGAAGATGAACGCCTGCAAGAAGGCCACGAACAGCTCGAGGAGCATGATGGCCGTGACCATCGTCAGCGACGCGCCCGCGATCGCGAACTTGCCGAGCGTCAGGTGCGCGAAGACGAAGATCATTCCGATGAGCGACAGGACCAGCGTGTGCCCCGCCGTCATGTTCGCGAAGAGCCGGATCATGAGCGCGAAGGGCTTCGTCAGCTTTCCCAGGAGCTCGACCGGCGTCATGATCACGAGCATGAGGGCCTTGCCGGCACCGCCCAGACCGGGGGGCGCGTAGAAGATCGTCCTCATGTAGCCCGTGAAGCCGAGCTCCCTCATCCCCGAGATCTCGGTCACCACGAAGGTGGCCAGCGCCAGCGCGCCGGTCACCGCCAGGTTGCCCGTCGCGGTCGCGCCGAAGGGCACGAGCCCGAGCAGGTTCATCGCGAGGATGAAGAAGAAGAGGGTCAGGATGTAGCCGGTGTAGGCGTCGGCCCCGTGGCCGATGTTGCGCCGCACCACCTCGTCCCGGAAGAAGAGGACCATCGCCTCCATCGCGTTCGCGAAGCCGCCGGGCGCCCGCTCCACGTACTTCGCCCGCATGGAGCGGCCGATCGGGATGAAGACGGAGAGCAGCAGGACCGCCGCGACGAGCATGAAGACGACGTGCTTCGTCGGCGAGAAGTCCAGGGTGAGCGCCCCGATGTGAACCGGCTCGAACTCCGGGAGGTGGATGACGAACCCCCTGCCGAGGATCTCGAACTCGAGCTCGTGCCCGTCGACGAGGTGGTGCATCAACATCCCGGAGACGTCGGGCGTGCCACCCTCCACCGCCGCGTGCTCCTGTGCGGACCCGCCCTGAAGCATGCTCAATGCCGCGAGAAGGCTCATGGATTCGTCAGCTCGTGCCGCGCCGCTCGGGCCGGAAGTAGATCGGCTCGAGCAGGAGGAGACCGAAGAAGAACGAAGCGAGGGCGAGCAGCATCGGTACCGCTACCTCCGCGTCCGCGCGGATCACGACGAACGCAGCCGCTCCGATCGCCACCATGCGGATCAGCGTCCCTCCGACCCACACCACCAGGAAGCGGTCGATCTGGCCGCGGAAGCGCCGCAGCGCGGCGAACGAAGCGATCTGGATCGGGAGCGCGACACAGGCGGCGATGAGGATTCCCCGCCGGCCCGCCGCGTTCAGGAAGGGCCAGAACGCGAGCACCGAGAGGACGACCACCGCCGTTCCTACCGCGCCGTATCTGAGCGAGCTGGTCATGTCGGCCCGTCTCTTCGCTTCTCTCGCTCGCGAGGTTCGATCACCAGATGGAAGTAGAGGCTGTAGAAGCCTGCCGCGCCGCCAACGAACGCGCCGGCGATCAACAGGAACGGCGACGTGCCCAGCTTCGAGTCGAGCCAACCGCCGATCCCCAGGAAGAGCAGGACGGAGAGAGCCCACGTCAGGCCGTACCCCATGAACTGGCCCGACGCCCGAAGCATGTCCCTCGGGTCCGCACCGCCGTGGGGTCCAGAGCCCGTTCCCTGCTGGTCTCCGGTCACCGCCGCACTCCTCGTGGCCCCACCGGATAGCACCGAGAGCGGCACCGTACCCGCTTGAGCCTGAGTAAAATAGCGCTTGTGAAAAAAAGAGCAAGCGGGATCGGGGCCTGCTCCGACGCCCCTTCCGGCGCTTGACGCCTCGAAAATCCGACACCTATCTTCGCCGCCGAGTACCCGTCGGGGCGCGAGGCGCTCCGCGGCGTGTCGCGATCCCGGACCGGGACGCTACCTTGGGTACACTCGATCGAGCGCAGGAGCGTCGCCCCCGCGCCCGGAGAGACGACAGATTCCCCCGGATCCTCGCCCGGAGTCGAGCGACCGGACCCTTGGCCCGCCTGCCCGATCCGGAGACGAGGAGCGCATGACCACGGAACACGCGGCAACCGTCGACAGAGACGTCGAGCTCCTCGAGCGGGCGGGCGAGGTCTCGCAGGCCCTTCGCACCCAGGTCGAGAAGCGGATCGTCGGCCAGCGCGAGGTCGTGGACGAGCTGCTCACCGCCCTGCTCGCCAACGGGCACGCGCTCCTCGTGGGCGTGCCCGGCCTGGCGAAGACGCTCCTCGTGCAGACATTGGCCGACGCGCTCGACCTCGAGTTCAGCCGCATCCAGTTCACCCCGGACCTGATGCCCACCGACATCACCGGCACCGAGGTGATCGAGGAGGACCGGACGACCGGCCGGCGCATCTTCCGCTTCATGAAGGGCCCGATCTTCGCCAACATCGTCCTCGCGGACGAGATCAACCGCACGCCTCCGAAGACGCAGGCCGCGCTCCTCGAGGCCATGCAGGAGCGCGCCGTCACCGCGGCCGGGGAGACCTACCAGCTCCCGCCTCCGTTCTTCGTCCTGGCGACGCAGAACCCCATCGAGCAGGAGGGCACCTACCCGCTGCCCGAGGCCCAGCTCGACCGGTTCATGCTGGAGCTTCCGATCTACTATCCCTCCCGCGAGGAGGAGGAGGAGGTCGCGATGCGCACGACCGGCGAGGAGGAGCCCACCGTGGAGCCGGTCATCGCGGCCGAGGAGCTGATCCAGATCCAGAAGCTGGTGCGTCGCATTCCGGCGCCCCCCTCGCTCGTGTCGTTCGCCGTTCGACTCGCCCGCTCGACCCGGCCGGGAGACGAGGCCTCGCGGGTCGCGGGTCGCTACGTGGCGTGGGGCGCGGGCCCGCGCGCCTCGCAATACCTGGTTCTGGGCGCGAAGGCCCGCGCGGCCTCGCGCGGAGCGGCCGTCCCGTCGTTCGACGACGTCCGTTCCGTGGCTCCCGCCGTCCTGGCGCACCGTCTCGTGCTGAACTTCGAGGCGGAGGCCGACAGCCGCTCGACGCGAGACGTGATCCGTGAGCTCCTCGAGGAGAGCAACGGTTGGACCTAGACCGAAGTACCGGGGTGGGCGACCGCCCTCCGAGTAGACGCGACGCCTCCGGAGCCCCGTCCCGATGATGGGGATCGCCGCCGCCGCGGTGGCCCT
>JBFFWJ010000229.1:0-5974 GCA_041570315.1 Longimicrobiales bacterium
AGGGTGGACGCCCTGGACCGGGCCGTCGGCCGGCGCATGGGCTTCGAGGAGACGTACCCGGTCAGCGGGCAGACGTACAGCCGCAAGGTCGACTACGCGGTGCAGGCCACGCTGGCCGGCGTCGCCGCCTCCGTCTCCAAGGTGGGTCACGACCTCCGACTCCTGGCACACCTCCGGGAGGTCGAGGAGCCGTTCGAGGCCGAGCAGATCGGGTCCTCGGCCATGCCCTACAAGCGGAACCCCATGAGGGCGGAGCGGATGTGCGCGCTCGCGCGGCACGTGATCGTCCTCGCCCAGGATCCGGCGTTCACGGCGGCGACGCAATGGCTCGAGCGGACCCTGGACGACTCGGCGAACCGGCGCCTCTCGGTCCCCGACGCCTTCCTCGCGCTCGACGGCTGCCTTCTCCTCCTGGAGAACGTCGCCCGAGGGCTCGTCGTGAATCCCGAGGTCCTGCGGAGGAATCTCGCCGAGCACCTTCCCTTCATGGCCGCAGAGACGATCTTGATGCACGCGGCGTCGCGGGGGGGCGATCGACAGGAGCTGCACGAGCGGATTCGACAGCACTCGATGGCCGCCGCACGACGCATGAAGGAGGAGGGCGCGGACGCCGATCTCCTCGACCGCATCGCCGACGACGAGGCGTTCGGGCTCGCACGCGACGAGCTCGAAGGCCTCGTGGACCCGATGCGGTTCGTCGGTCGCGCCCCGGAGCAGGTGAGCCGTTTCCTGGAAGACCACGTCAGGCCCGCGCTCGAGGGGCGCGAGACCCCGTCCATCGCCGATCCCGTACTCCATGTCTGATCACGCACCGGTTCTCGAGTCCCAGCTCGACCTCGAGCTCCTCCACCGCGGCAAGGTCCGCGACGTCTACGCGGTCGACGACGCCACGCTGCTCATGGTCGCCTCCGACCGCGTGAGCGCGTTCGACGTCGTGCTTCCCCAGCCCATCCCCGGCAAGGGCGAGGTGCTCACGCTGGTGACGGCGTGGTGGCTCGAGCAGCTCGAGGACGAGGTCGCGCACCACCTGATCGCGGTGGACCCCGACCGCATCGTGGCCCGCCACCCCCATCTGGAGGCGAGCCGCGCGGCATGGGCCCGCCGCTCGATGCTGGTCCACCGCACCGAGCCCGTGCTGGTCGAGTGCGTCGTGCGCGGCTACATCTCGGGCTCGGCCTGGAAGGAGTACCGGCAGAGCGGGACGCTCGCCGGTGAGCCCCTCCCCGAGGGGCTCCAGGAGAGCCAGCGGCTCGATCCTCCGATCTTCTCGCCGGCCACGAAGGCGGAGAAGGGGGAGCACGACGAGAACATCACGTTCGGCCAGACCCGCGAGCTCCTCGGCGACGAGCTGGCCGGGCGGCTCCGCGACCTCTCGCTCCGGATCTACGGGCACGGTCGCGACGTGGCCGAGACGAGCGACATCATCCTCGCCGACACCAAGTTCGAGTTCGGCTTCGACGCCTCCGGCGAGCTCCTGCTCATCGACGAGGTGCTCACCCCCGACTCGTCCCGCTTCTGGCCGAGGGAGAGCTACGGGGTGGGCCGGGGGCAGCCGTCGCTCGACAAGCAGCCCATCCGCGACTGGCTCGACGGGCTCGAGGGCTGGGACAAGACGCCCCCGGCCCCGGATCTCCCGCCGGAGGTCGTGCGCGCGGCGTCGGAGCGGTACGCCGACGTCTTCCGCCGCCTCACGGGCACGCCGCTGGCCGAGTACCGGCCCCCGCTCTTCGGGGACGACCGGTGAAGCTGGCCCGCGAGGGATACCCGTTCGCTGCGGCGGGCGGCTTCCTCGCGGGTGCTCTGTGGGTGGCGGTCACGCTCGGGGACGGGGGCCTGGCGCTCCGGATTCCGGCCGCGCTGGCGACCGCGCTCGCCGTCTTCGTGCTCTGGTTCTTCCGGGATCCGAGCCGGCCGCTGCCCGAGGCCCCGGAGCTCGTGGTGGCCCCCGGGGAGGGCCGCGTCATCCGCATCGACCGGGTGGACGAGCCGACGTTCCTGCGGGGCCCGGCGAACCGGATCTCGATCTTCTTGAGCGTGTTCGACGTGCACGTGCAGCGTGCGCCGGTCTCGGGCACCGTGGAGCATCGCGCGTACACGCCCGGCGCCTACGCCGTGGCCTGGCTGGACAAGGCGTCGGAGGACAACGAGCAGGCCTCTCTCGGGATCGCGACGACGCACGGGCGTGTGCTCGTGCGCCAGATCGCGGGGCTCGTCGCGCGCCGCATCGTCACCGATCCGGCGGAGGGAGAGCGCGTGGTGCGCGGGCAGCGCATCGGGCTGATCCGCTTCGGCTCGCGCGTCGACCTCTTCCTGCCCACCGAGTGGGAGGTCACCTGCCGGGTCGGGGACCGCGCTCTCGTGGGCGCGACCGTCCTGGCCCGCCAGCCGAGCTCGATCCCCGCGGGCGAGGAGCAGCCGGCGTGAACGAGCGAGGGCGCGCCCGCCGGCCGACGCTGCAGCGTGGGGTCATCATCCTCCCGTCGGCCTTCACGCTGGGCAACCTCTTCTTCGGCATCTACGCGATCGTGTCCGCCGCGCGCGACGACTTCATGTGGGCGGGATGGTGCATCATCTTCGCGGGCGTCCTGGACATGCTCGACGGCAGCGTCGCCCGCTTCACCCGGACCGGATCGCGCTTCGGCGCCGAGCTCGATTCGCTCGTCGACGCGATCTCCTTCGGGGTCGCGCCCGGCTTCATCCTGTATTCCCTGTTCTTCGCGGACACGCAGTGGAGCTGGATCCTCTCGTTCGTGTACGTGACGGCCATCGTCGTCCGGCTGGCCCGCTTCAACATCGAGCAGGGTGGGGAGGCCAAGCGCTACTTCCACGGGCTTCCTTCGCCGGCTGCCGGTATGACGCTCGCGTCCTACTATCCCTTCTCGCAGACCCCTCTCTTCGACACCTACCTCTCCGATCTCCCCTGGCAGCAGATCATGGCGGTCGGAATGGTGCTCCTGTCCGTGCTCATGGTCAGCCACGTGCCCTACGCGAAGCTGCCCAAGATCGGGCTTCGCACCCCGAGGGGGATCTTCAACACCGTGTTCGTCTCCGGCGCGCTCTTCACCGCGCTGGCAGTGCCCCGGTACTACTTCTTCTCGGCGCACCTCGTCTACATCACGTGGGGACTCTCGAAATCGGTGCTGCTCGGCTTCCTGGACCGCATCCCCGGGGGCGACCCGCTGCTCGACGAGGACGAGGACGAGGACGACGCGCGCGCGGAGGTGCGTGCCGTCGACTACCGGGACCTCGGCCCCCGTGGCCGATCGGCCAACCGCATCGACGTCGACCACTCTCTGGAGGACCGAGCTTGAGCCGCTACAAGCTGGAAGTCCGCGTGAAGCCCCGACCGGGGCTCCTGGACCCGCAGGGCAAGGCCATCCACCACGCCCTCCAGTCGCTGGGCTGGGGCGGCGTCGAGGACGTGCGGGTGGGCAAGGCCATCTACCTCGACGTCGAGGCGGCGTCGGAGGCGGCCGCGATCGAGGCCGCGGAGGCGATGTGCCGCAGGCTCCTCGCCAACCCGGTCACCGAGGACTTCGAGGTCTCGACCGTCGGGGCCCTGCAGGAGGCCGGCTCGTGAAGGTCGCCGTGATCACCTTCCCGGGATCGAACTGCGACTACGATCTCTACAAGGCGGCGCAGCACGTCGGGGGCCATCCCAGCTTCGTCTGGCACCGCGAGCGGGGCCTCTCCGGCTACGATGCGGTGCTCCTGCCCGGGGGCTTCTCCTACGGGGATTACCTGCGCCCCGGGGCGATCGCGCGCATGAGCCCGATCATGGAGGACGTCGTCGCCTTCGCGGACGCGGGCGGACCGGTCCTGGGCATCTGCAACGGCTTCCAGATCCTCTGCGAGGCCGGGCTTCTCCCGGGCGCGCTCGTGCGCAACGACTCCCTGCGCTTCGAGAGCAGGGACGTGCTCCTGCGGGTCGAGCGGGCCGACACGCTCTACACCGCCGACTATTCCGCGGGCCAGATCCTGCGCATCCCCATCGCCCACGGCGACGGGAACTACGAGGCCGACCGGGACACGCTCGAGCGGCTCGAGGAGGACGGCCTCGTGGTCTTCCGCTACGTCGACGCGCGAGGAGAGCCGACCGAAGACGCCAACCCGAACGGGTCGTGGCACAACATCGCGGGCATCACGAACGGGCGGGGCAACGTGCTCGGCATGATGCCTCATCCGGAGCGTGCGATGGAGCCGATCCTCGGATCCACCGACGGAGTCGCGCTCTTCACCTCCCTCGCCTCGAGCCTCTCTGCGCTCGCGAGCTGAATGGACGAACGACGAGCCTCCCCCACCCTTCCGCCCCCGAGAGTGAACCGACCGTGAGCACAGCCGACGGCACGGCCACGGAGACCCCCGTCCGCCCCCGCCCTGGCGATCCCGAGATCACGCGGCACGTGGTCGACGACCACGGGCTCTCGCCGGAGGAGTTCGAGCGCATCCGCGCGATCGTGGGACGCGACCCGACGTTCACCGAGCTCGGCATCTTCAGCGCCATGTGGTCGGAGCACTGCGGGTACAAGAACTCGAAGCGGCTCCTGCGCCTCCTCCCCACGAAGGCTCCCTGGGTCATCCAGGGCCCCGGAGAGAACGCCGGCGTCATCGACGTCGGCGACGGCTACGCGCTGGCCTTCAAGATCGAGTCGCACAACCACCCCTCCGCGGTGGAGCCCTACCAGGGCGCCGCGACGGGGGTCGGGGGAATCCTGCGCGACATCTTCACCATGGGCGCGCGCCCCGTGGCGGTGCTCGACTCCCTGCGCTTCGGGGACCTCGACAGCGGTCGGGTGCGCTACCTCTTCAGCGGCGTGGTCAGCGGGATCGGCGACTACGGCAACTGCGTCGGGATCCCCAACATCGGGGGCGAGGTCGTCTTCGATCGCGGGTACGAGGGCAATCCGATCGTCAACGCCATGTGCCTCGGCCTGATGAAGCGAGAGGAGCTCATCACGGCGTCGGCGTCCGGCGTCGGGAACACGCTCATGGCCGTGGGGGCGCGCACCGGTCGCGACGGCATCCACGGGGCGACCTTCGCCAGCGAGGAGCTGAGCGAGGACTCGGACGAGGCGAGCCGGCCCCAAGTGCAGGTGGGGGACCCGTTCACGGAGAAGCTCCTCCTGGAGGCGAGCCTGGAGCTGATCGCGAGCGGCGCGATCACGGGGATCCAGGACATGGGCGCCGCGGGCATCACCTCGTCGGCGTCCGAGATGGCCGGCCGCGCCGGGAACGGCGTGGAGATCGAGATGGCCGACGTGCCGGTGCGCGAGGACGGGATGACGCCGTACGAGATCCTCCTCTCCGAGTCTCAGGAGCGCATGCTGGTCGTCGCCGAGAGGGGGCGCGAGGACGACGTCCGGCGGATCCTCGAGAAGTGGGAGCTCGAGGCAGCCGTCATCGGGAGGGTCACCGGCGACGGACGCTTCCGTGTCCTGGAAGGCGGGACGCCGGTGGCCGACATCCCGGCGCTGCCCCTCACGGAGGGCTGCCCGACGTACGAGCGGGAGGGCATCGAGTCGGAGGAGATCGAGGCGCTGCGCACGGCGGACCTCAGCGAGCACCTCATCCCCGAGGGCGATCTGACGAGGGCCTTTCTCCGGCTGCTCGGCTCGCCCAACGTGGCCTCGAAGCAGTGGATCTATCACCAGTACGACACCACCGTGCGCACGGCGACCGCCGCGCGCCCCGGCGGAGACGCGGGCGTGATCCGCATCCGCGGCACCGAGCGGGCCGTCGCGGCCACGACCGACTGCAACGGTCGCTTCGTGTACCTGGAGCCCCGCCGGGGCGCGATGATCGCCGTGGCCGAGGCCGCCCGCAACGTCGCCTGCGTGGGAGCGGTTCCGACCGCGGTCACCAACAACCTCAACTTCGGGAACCCGCTCAAGCCCCACATCTACTACCAGCTGCGCGAGGCCGTTCTCGGCATGGCCGAGGCCTGCGCGACGTTCGAGACACCGGTGACGGGGGG
>JBFFWJ010000230.1:0-5942 GCA_041570315.1 Longimicrobiales bacterium
GACCGACTGGCTGCGCGGCCAGCCCGACGTCGGCGGCCTGAAGATCGGCTACTTCGGCGCGAGCACCGGGGCGGGCGCGGCTCTCGTGGCAGCCGCGCGGCGGCCGGACGACGTCGACGCGGTCGTGTCGCGCGGGGGCCGCCCGGACCTGGCGGGCACGGAGCTGGCCGCGGTGCGCGCGCCCACGCTGCTGATCGTCGGCGGGCTGGACGTCCCGGTGATCGCCATGAACCGGGACGCGCTCGCCCGGCTCGGAGCGGAGAAGGCCATCGAGATCGTCCCGGGCGCCACGCACCTCTTCGAGGAGAAGGGCACGCTCGAGCAGGTCGCCGAGCTCGCGCGCGCCTGGTTCAGCCGCCACCTCCGGTGAGGCCCGACTCGAGGATCTCCAGGACCTCCTCGTCGGCAACGGGTGAGAAGTCCCGATACCAGAAGCCGATCGCGACCAGGTCGGGCGGGGTCTCGACGCACACGACGTCGTCGGCCTCGCGGCGGAGCGCCTCGACGGTCTCCGGCGCCGCGACGGGCGCCGCGACGATCGTGCGCGCGGCGCCCCTTGCCGACAGCGCGCGCAACGCGGCGCGCACGGTGGAGCCCGTGGCGATCCCGTCGTCGACCAGGACCACGGTCCGCCCCGAAACGTCGACGGGCGCGCGCTCCCCCCTGTACAGCCGCTCGCGCCGCTCCAGCTCGGCGCGCGCCCGATCGATCACGGCGTCGATCTCCTCGCGGCCGAGACCGGCCGCGCGCATCACCTCGTCGTTGAGCACGGTCACACCGCCCGTGGACACGGCTCCGAAGGCGAGCTCCGGCTGCCACGGAACCCCGAGCTTGCGCACGAGCAGCACGTCCATGGAGGCGCCCAGCCGGCTCGCGATCTCGTGGGCCACGGGCACGCCGCCTCGGGGGAGCGCGAGAACGACCGAGTCGGCATCGGCCAGGGCGGAGAGCCGCCCGGCGAGCTGCCGGCCCGCGTCGCGGCGGTCGAGGAAGGTCCTCATCCCGCGTCCCCGGCGAGCTTTTGCGCGACCCGTCCGGCCTCGGCCCGAAGACCCGAGCTGATCCTCACGGGGTACGGCGGGTCGGCCGGATCGAGGGCTGTGACCGCCTCCGGCAGCTTCTCGAGCTCCTCGCGGGCGAGCGCCCGGATCTGCTCGAGGGTGGGCGAGGCGCCGGGTAGCCTGCGCCCGTGCTCCATGACCTTGCGCAGCAGGGGCCGGCCGCGATGGTGCTCGTCGGCACCGGCGAGCACGTCCTCCACCGCGATCCCGTCCCGCTCGACGCGGTACACCTGCTTGCGTCCCGGGAGGATGCGCTTGCCGGGCGACAGCTTGAGGCGGCCCGATCCCCGATAGGCGGTCAGCTTGTACGCCATGTCGAGCGCCGGCGCGTCGGACGACACCCCCATGCGCGTCCCCACGCCGAACCCCGTGATCGGAGCTCCCTCACCCACCAGGCGCGCGATCTCGTCCTCGTCCAGCCCCCCGCTCGCGAAGATCTCCACGCGCCCGAGTCCCGCGTCGTCGAGGATGCGCCGCGCCTGCGCCGCCAGGCTCCCGAGGTCTCCCGAGTCGAGCCTGACGCCGCTGACCCGGAAGGCCTCGCCGAGCTCCTCGGCCAGCCGGACGACGAGCTCGGTGCCCGCCAGGGTATCGTACGTGTCCACGAGCAGGATCGTCTCGGGATACAGAGCCGCGAAGTCGCGAAAGGCCTGGAGCTCGTCGTCGTGCGCCTGCACGAAGCTGTGGGCCATCGTTCCGGCGACGGGGATCCCGTAGAGCTTTCCCGCCTGCACGTTGCTCGTCGCGTGCACCCCGGCGACGTAGAACGCCCGGGCCGCCTTGACCGCGGCGTCCGACCCGTGCATGCGCCGCATCCCGAAGTCGACGACCGTGCGCGCGCCCGCCGCCGTGCACACGCGAAGGGCCTTGGACGCCGCCACGGTCTGGAAGTGGACCTGGTTCATCACGAAGCTTTCCGCGATCTGCGCCTCCGGGAGGGGCGCGACGACCTCAAGGAGGGGCTCGTCCGCGAACACGGGCGTGCCCTCCGGGACCGCGAAGACGTCGCCGGTGAAGCGGAAGTCCTCGAGCCACCTCAGGAACGGCTCGTCGAAGTGGCCCAGGGTCTCGAGATACGCCAGGTCGCCGGGCGAGAAGCGCAGCTGCTCGAGGTAGTCGAGCGCGTCCGCGAGGCCGCACGCCAGAAGGAGGTTGCGCCGGGCCGGAAGACGCCGCACGAAGAGGCTGAAGACCGCCTCGTCCGTCATCGAGAGCGACCGGTACGCCCGGAGCATGGTCAGCTCGTACAGGTCGGTGAGCAGTGCCGGCGTGCCCGGCACGGTCGGATCGGTACGGTCGGGGCTCATGGGGAAGCGCAAGCTACCCCACGAGCCTGTCCGCGTCACTCCGCGCGCAGCGCCTGCACGGGATCGACGCGCGACGCGCGCCGCGCCGGGATCCAGGTCGCGAGCAGCGCGACCGCGCCGAGCAGGGCGGCCGTGCCCAGGAAGGTCAGGGGGTCCGTCGCGGAGACCCCGTACAACAGGGACCCGAGGGCCCGGCTCAGGCTCCAGGCGCCGATCAGACCGAGCGCGACCCCGATGCCCGTCAGCACCATCCCCTCCCCGAGCACGCCGCGCAGCACCGTCCCGACCGGGGCGCCGAGCGCCATCCGCACCCCGATCTCCGGGGTCCGTCGGCTCACGATGTACGAGATCACCCCGTAGAGGCCGACGGTTCCGAGCAGCAACGCGACCGCGGCGGCGATCCCGAGCAGGACGACGGTGAACGAGGTGGCGGCCATCGCGTCCTCGACGACGGACGCGGCCGTGCGCGGGTTGATCATGGGCAGGCGGGGGTCGACCGAGCGCAGCGCCTCCCGCGCGCCCTGGACCGCCGCCAGCGGATCGCCGCCCACCCTCACCACCACGTCCATGCCGAAGGCTCCCAGCGGAGACTCGGCGTCGCCGGCGAGCACGGGCAGGTACGCCATCGGGAGGGGCTCGTCCCGCACGCCGTCGAAGCGCACGTCTCCGGCCACGCCGACGACCTCCCAGGCGTGCTCGTCGTCGCCCTGAGCGCGGATCATCCGTCCCACGGCGCTCTCGCCGGGCCAGAAGGCCTTGGCGAGCGTCTCGGACACCACGACGGCCCGATACCGGTCGCCCTGGTCCGTCCACTCCAGCGCGCGCCCCTCCAGGAGCGGGACCGACATCACGTCGAAATAGCCGGGGGTGATCTGCCGGCGCTCGACGAGCGGCGCCAGCTGCCCCTCGGGAAAGGGCCGCTCCACGGGCTCCATGGGGCCCGCCGACTTCGACCCGGTCAGCGGAAGGCCGGTGTTCATCCCCACCGCCTCCACGCCGGGCATGGACTCCAGCCGCTCCGTGAGGCGCCGGTAGAAATCGACGACGGGCTCCCCGTCCTCGTACTCGGCCCCCGGAAGACCGAGGCGGAAGGTCATGAGGCCCTCCGTGCCGAATCCCAGGTCGACGGCGCGCAGAGCCACGAAGCTGCGGAGCATGAGGCCCGATCCGACGAGCAGGACCAGGGCCAGCGCGACCTGGGCCACGACGAGCCCGCGGCGCGCGCGGTGCCGTCCCTCGCCGTCGGTGGAGGATCGCCCCCCTTCCCTCAGGGTGCCGGACAGGTCCCGGCGGCCGTACCCGAGGACGGGAACGACCCCGAACACCACACCGGTCGTCAACGACACCCCGAGGGTGAAGGCGAGCACGCTTCCGTCGATCCCGACCCGGAGGATCTCCGGCAGCTCGGCCGGAGCGAGCCTCAACAGGCCCTGGACGCCGAAGGCGGCGAGGGCGAGCCCGGTCACGCCCGCTCCCAGCGCGAGGAGCACCGATTCGCTCAGGTGCTGGCGCATCATGTCCAGCCGGCTCGCGCCCATGGCGGTGCGCACCGCCGTCTCGCGCTGCCTCGCCTCCGCCCGCACCAGGAAGAGGTTCGCCACGTTCGCGCACGCGATCAGGAGGACGAACCCCACGGTCCCGAAGAGGACCCACAGCGCCTGGCGCACGTCCTGGACGAACAGCTCCTTGAGCGGCTTCACGTCGGCTGCGAGGCCGGACTGCTCAAGGATCCCCGGCGGCAGGTCGTCCGCGTGCGTCTCGGCGTACCGCCCGAGGAGGTCCTGCATCTCGACCTGGGCCGCCTCGATCGTGGCGCCCTCGGCGAGGCGGGCGACGCCGATCAGGCCGAGCGAGCCACCGTCCGCGTCGTCGGGATCGATCTCGAGGGGGATCCACAGCTCCTCGTCGGTCACGGCGAAGCCCTCGGGCATCACGCCCACGACGCGACGCCGCACGCCGTCCATCTCGACGAGGCGCCCGACGACGGACGGGTCGGACCCGAAGGTCTGTTGCCAGAGGCCGTAGCCGAGAACGGCCACGGGCTCCGCGCCCGGACGGTCCTCACCCTCCACGAAGCCGCGACCCAGGACGGGCTGGACACCGACGACGTCGAAGTACTCCCGCGTGACCTGGACGGCCGCCAGACGCTGCGGCTCGCCGCCGGACATGAGGTTCACGTTGTCGTCGGAGAAGACCGCGAGCGCGTCGACGGCGCGCGCGCCCTCCAGGTAGTGCAGGTACATCGCCTCGGAGTGGGGGATGACCGGAACGTTGACCCCGAGGACGGGCGCCTCGTGGTTGTCGCTGACCAGGCGGTCCGGCTCGGGGAAGGGCAGCGGGTCGATCAGGACACCGTCGACGACGCTGAAGATCGCGGTGTTCGCGCCGATCCCGATCGCGAGCGTGAGTCCCGCCAGGAACGTGAACGCGGGCTTGCGCGCGAGACCGCGCAGCGCCGTCCTGACATCCCTCGACATTCCGTTCATCGTCCACCCTTCCGTTCTGACGTACCAGGCATCGGCGAGCGCACCCCACGCATGCCGCATCGAGCCATCCCGCGTCGCGAGCTCCGCCTCCCATTCCTCCCTCCAAGCCCGCCGCCCCTCTCCGGGCACGAGCGCGGAGACCGCGCGGATCCACCACAGCGAAGGCCTCATCGAGCCCCCCCGCTCGGCGCGGCAGCAAGGCCGTCGAGAAGCTCGCGCGTGTGCGCGAGCTTGACCTCCGCCTCCGTGAGCGCGGCCACGCCCGGGGCGGTGAGCTCGTACGTGCGGCGACGCGGGCGCCCCTCGGCACGCGCCTCGGCGGCGCCCTCCCAGCGGGCGGCGAGGAGACCGGCCGCGTGCAGACGCCGCAGCGCCGGATACACCGTGCCGCTGGGCAGCCCGCACGCATCCATCACGTCGAAGCCGTAACGGTAGCCGGCGGCCACGGCACGCAGCACCAGGGCCGTGACCTGAGTCATCCGAATCCCTTCCACCCCCGTCCTCCGCGTCCCCGTCACCCGTGCCTCCCGCTCCCCGAGCGGGGGCTCACGGCGACGACTGCAGTTTTCTACATAGCCTACGAGGGTCCGCGACAGGCGGTTTCGGAGGGCGTGACGGTCGTCCGCTCGGGGCTCAGCCTCCGCCCTGCAGCCGGTCCTCGATTCGACGCAGGCGCTCCTCGATCCGCTCGAGCTGGAACAGGATCATCACGTGCGTCTTCTTGGCGTCGATGCCGACGGGACTCTGCTCGCTCTCGATCTGTCGAGCGATCGCGCGGTAGGATGGTTCGGGGATGTCCACCGTGTCTCCTGCGGCAAGCAGCCGCTGCTCGGTCGGGGTGCGGGGCGAGCTCCTCCGGGCGGTGCCGGGGCCCGACCGCCGGCCCGGCGCTGGCGACGAAGAGAGCGGCCCGAGGCCTGCGCGCCCCGGACCGCTCGGAGACGGGTCTGAGCAGTCGGTTAGTAAACCTGGAACTGGATGGGGAACGACACCCAGACCTTGACCCTCTTGTCCCGATTGAGCGCCGGTGAGAACCGGTACATGCCGGCGACGGCGAGCGCGGCCTCGTCCAGCGACTGGTGCCCGGA
>JBFFWJ010000231.1:0-5940 GCA_041570315.1 Longimicrobiales bacterium
AGGACGGCACGATCCAGGGGCTCCTCGACGTGGCCGGGGTGGCGTACACGGGGAGCGACCGCCTCGGGTGCTCGCTCGCGATGGACAAGGAGGTCACCAAGCGCCTCCTGCGCGACGCGGGCGTCCCGACCCCCGACTGGCTCACGGGCCCGGCCACCGCCGACCAGGTGCAGGCCGCGCTCGGTCTGCCGGTGATCGTGAAGGCCGCGGGAGGGGGCTCGTCGCTGCGCCTCGTGCTCGCGCACGATCGGCGTGAGCTCGAGGCGGCGATCGAGCAGAGCGAGCGCTGGCGGGATCTCGTGCTCTTCGAGCGATACCACGTCGGCCGGGAGCTGACCGTGGGCGTCGTGGGCGGCCGCGCGCTGCCGGTCGGAGAGATCATCCCGCGCCACGAGATCTTCGACTACGAGTGCAAATACCAACCGGGAATGGCCGAGGAGATCTTCCCGGCGCACGTTCCGGCGGCGCTCGCCGAGGAGCTCCAGGGGCTCGCCCTGCGGGTCCACGGGGCGCTGAGGATGCGCGACTTCTCCCGCGTGGATTTCATCGTGGACGAGAGCGGGGGCGTTTGGTGCCTGGAGGCGAACGCGCTGCCGGGGCTCACGGCCAACAGCCTCCTGCCGAAGGCCGCGCGGGCCGCGGGAATCGGCTTCCCGCAGCTGTGCGACCAGCTCGTGGGGCTCGCGTCCGAGCGCCGCTCGGCCCATGATGGGGGATAGGAAGGACACGGAGGGCGCCGGAGGGGGCCGCGCGGAACACGGTCTCCGATGAGGGGGTTGGAAGGGTCGGTGGGGCGCGGGAGGTCCGCGCCGGCCGGGCCCGCCCCGAGGGCCGTGGCGCTGAAGAGGCTGACAACGTAGGAACGCATGTCGTACGAGTCCCGAGGCTTCGGCTTCAGCTACATGCTCACCCCGATGGTGAAGCGCCTGCTGATCGCGAACACCGTGATCTACTTCATCACGGTCATCGTCGGGCCGCGGCTCGTCTTCGAGTGGTTCGCCTTCCAGCCGCGCAACATCGTGTTCCGGCCGTGGGGGCCGATCACGTACATGTTCCTGCACGGCGGGTTGATGCACCTCGCCATGAACATGATCGTGCTCTTCTTCTTCGGGCCGCCGCTGGAGAGCCGCTGGGGCGAGCGTCAGTTCCTGCGCTTCTACCTCGTCTGCGGGCTGGGCGGGGTCGCGCTGAGCTACCTCTTCCTCCCGAACTGGGTCGTGGGCGCATCCGCGGCCACCTACGGCGTGATGCTCGCCTTCGCCATGAACTGGCCCAACATCCCCATCTACATCTGGGGCATCTTTCCGGTCCAGGCGAAGTATCTGGTGGGGTTCCTGTCCGTCGTCAGCCTGCTCAGCGCCGCGGGGGGCGCCGACGGAAGCAACGTGGCGCACTTCGCCCACCTCGGCGGGCTCGTCACCGGGTTCCTCTACCTCAAGGCCGACTGGCGCCCGTCAAGGAAGCTCGGTGACATCCAGAGGGCGGCCGCCAGGAGGCGCAGGCTGGCGATCGTGCCTCGCGACGAGGGCGACGAGGGCCGCGTCGGCGCTTCGAGCAAGCGCGCCCGGGAGGACGCCGCTCTCTACGACAAGGTGGACGCGGTCCTCGACAAGATCTCCGCCCAGGGCATGTCGTCGCTGACGCCCGCCGAGCTGGAGCTGCTCGACGAGGTTTCCAGGAAGCACCGGACCAACTGAGGTCTCTCCGCCTCCGGAGGCGGGAGCCGAACGCCCCGCGGGCGACGGCTCCGCGGCCGAGGGGCCGGGATTCCTTTCCCTCGGGACGCCCCGCTGGCCGCCCGCGCCCCGGCGCGGTGAACGAACCACCTCGTGAGGTGCACGAATGCCGTCGATCGACAGAGTGATCGGGCGCTCCCGCGCCCTGGCCGCCCTCGGTGCCATCCTGATGTCGGCGGCCTGCGCCGGCGCGCGCCCCGCACCGCCGCCTGCCATGCCGACCCAGGTCGAGCCGGCCGAGCCGGAGCCGGAGACCCCGCCGGCCCTCCCCGCGCCCGCACCGAGGGTCTTCGGGGTCGACGTCGACACCGTCCGGGCTGGGCCCTTCGACCAGGGAAAGATGTGGACCTTCGAGTTCCCGCCGGCCGACTACCTGTCCGAGACCTACGGCTTCCGGCCGGATGCCGCATGGTTCGAGCGGGCGCGTCTCGGGGCGCTGCGGATCCCGAGCTGCTCGGCGTCCTTCGTGTCCCCGCACGGGCTGGTGCTGACGAACCATCACTGCGCTCGCGAGTTCGTCTCACAGGTGTCCCGGGAGGGCGAGTCCCTGCTCGACGAAGGACTCGTGGCGCGCGACCTCGCCGACGAGCGGCCGCTCGAGGACTTCGAGGCCGATCAGCTCGTCGAGATCGTCGACGTGACCGACGAGGTGAACGCGGCGCTCGACGCGCTTCCCGCGTCCGAGCGCCCGGAGCGGCGCGAGAGCCTGCTGGAGGAGATCGAGGGCCGGATCCTCGAGGAGCGGGGTGGGGAGGACTCGGGCTTCGTGGTCGAGATGATCTCGCTCTACAACGGGGGGCGCACGTCCGCCTACGTCTTCCGACGGTACACCCGGGCGAAGCTCGTGATGGCTCCGGAGCTGCAGATCGGCTTCTTCGGCGGCGATCCGGACAACTTCACCTATCCCCGCTACAACCTCGACTTCTCCTTTCTGCGCATCTACGACGAGGACGGTGCGCCGCTGGGTACCGACCGCTACTTCCCGGTGGACGACGACGGGCTGGAGGAGGGCGACCCGATCTTCATCATCGGGAATCCCGGATCCACGAGTCGGCTGCAGACGGTCGCCGAGCTCGAGTTTCGCCGCGACGTCAACGACCGCTCGATCATCGAGCTGCTCCGCTCTCGCATGGAGGCCCTCGACACCTACATCGCGGCATATCCGGCGGAGGCCGAGGAGCGGGATCTGCGCAACACGTACTTCAGCCTCGCGAACTCTCTCAAGGCCTACGAGGGCCAGCTGCGCGGTCTCGAGGACCCGATCATCCTCGCACGGCGTGCGGATACCGAGCGCGCGTTTCAGCGGGAGATCGACGCGGACTCCGCCCTGGCCGAGCGCTTCGGATCGCTCATCGCCGACATGGCGGCGCTGCAGCAGCGCAAGCGGGAGCAGGCTCCGGGCTTCGGAGCGTTCCTCGCGATGACGAGTCCCGACCTGGCGTCCTCGACGCTGCACCGGGCGTTGATCGCGTTCCAGATCCTCAGCGTCCGGCAGGGTGGGGCCGGGCCCGACCAGGTCGAGGCCCTCAGCGACGAGCTTCGCGGGGTGCCGGACCAGGCGACGGAGCTCGACCAGGCGCTCATGGCGGCCCGCTTCCGCGACTTCTCCTCCCACTACGGGGAGAATTCTCCGCTCGCCTCGGCGGTGCTGAGGGGAGCGAGCCCCGAGGCGCGCGCTGCCGAGGTCGTCGCCGGCTCGCAGCTTCGGGACTCGGCGAGCGCCGTCGCCGCGATCGAGGATGGCACGCTCACGATGGCGGATCCCGCCGTCGGGATCGTGCGCGCGTACCTGCCGGCGTTCATCCAGTTCCAGCAGGTCGTAGCCGAGGTGTTTCCCCAGGAGGAGGCGATCGCGGCCGAGCTCGGGCGCGCCCGGTTCGAGGTGTACGGCACCGACGTCCCGCCCGACGCCACCTTCTCGCTCCGCATCGCGGACGGCGTCGTGCGCGGGTACCAGTACAACGGTACGCGGGCCCCCGCCTTCACGACGCTCCACGGCCTGTACGACCGGCACTTCTCGCACCTCGGACACGAGGAGTGGAGCCTGCCGGCGCGGTGGCTCGACAACGCAGGCCGGCTCGATCTCGCGACGCCGGTCAACTTCGTGTCCACCGCGGACATCATCGGCGGCAACTCGGGATCTCCGGTGCTCGACGAGGAGTTGGAGGTGGTGGGTGTCGTCTTCGACGGCAACATCGAGAGCCTCCCGGGCGACTACATCTACCTGCCGGAGCGCAACCGTTCCGTCTCCGTGGACATCCGCGCCATTCTCGAAGCGTTGGACGTCGTCTACGACACCGATCGCCTGGTCCTGGAGCTCACGACCGGCCGGCTCGTCCAGACGGAGGCCGAGGCAGATCGAACCGGCCGCTGACCGGCTGGCCGGGTCCTCGGAGAGCCCCCGGTAACGCCTTCACGGCGAACCAGATACCGGCCTCGGCGACCGCCCCCGGGCCGCCGGGAAGTCGGGTTGCTCCGGCCTGGCGCCCCGCCTACAATCCGGGTCCCTTTCTCAGGATCTCGGAGGCTCCTCGATGGCATCAGCCAAGGAATATCCCACGGACCGCATCCGGAACGTCGCGGTCCTGGGGCACGGAAGTTCGGGTAAGACCAGCCTGGTCGACGCCCTCTGCTGGGTGGCCGGCACGTCGAAGCGGCACGGCAGCGTGGACGACGGCCAGGCGCTCACGATGCACACTCCCGAGGAGCAGGCGCACGGGATCTCGATTCAGCTCACGCCGGCGTACGCGGAGCACATGAACACGAAGATCAACCTGCTGGACACCCCGGGATACCTGGACTTCACGGGCGAGACGCTTTCGGCGGTGCGCGTGGCCGACGCCGCCATCATCGTCGTGAGCGCGACCTCCGGCGTCGAGGTGGGCACCGAGCGCGTGTGGCAGTACTGCGAGGAGCGTGGAATTCCGCGAATCTTCTTCGTCTCGATGATGGACAAGGAGCACGCCGACTTCGACGGCGTCTTCGCGCAGATCAAGAACCGTTTGACCGAAAGCGCCCTCCCCGTCGAGATCCCGATCGGGGAGGGGCCCGCCTTCGAGGGGATCATCAACCTCTTCAGCGAGAAGGCACACGTCTTCAAGAAGGGGACGTCCAGGGGCGAGTACGACGAGTCGGACATTCCCGAGAGCCTCCGGGAAAAGGAGGCCCAGTGGGAGACCGAGCTCCAGGAGACCCTCGCGACCACGGACGAGACGCTTCTCGACGCCTACCTGGAGGGCGGCAAGATCTCCCGTGAGGAGGCCATCGACGCGATGGCCCGCGGGATGGCGCGCTGCGACGTCTTCCCGGTCTTCTGCGGCTCGTCGCCCCTCACCTACGGGATCCCGGCTCTGCTGAGGAAGATCGTCGAGCTCTGTCCGAGCCCTGCCGGGGCGGCCACGGAGACCGTCGAGGGAGCCGAGCTCCCGGCCTCCGACTCGGGCCCCTTCGCGGCGCTCGTCTTCAAGACCGCGGCCGAGCCGCACGTCGGAGAGCTCTCCTACTTCCGCATCTTCTCGGGCAACGTGGCCAACGGGGCCGAGGTCGTGAACGGCTCGGACGGGCAGACGGAGAAGCTCAACCACCTGTCGATCGCCATGGGCAAGGAGCGGCACGAAGTGGGCGTGCTCCATGCCGGCGACATCGGGGTCGTGGCGAAGCTCAAGCACACGCACACGAACGACACGCTGTGCTCCCGGGAGAAGCGCATCGAGCTCGGTCGGATCGACTTTCCGCGGGCGGACATCTCGATCGCGATCCGCGGACAGAGCCGCGCCGACGAGGACAAGCTCGGCGAGGTTCTGCCGAAGCTTCACGAGGAGGATCCCACCTTCTCCGCGGCCTTCAACTCCGAGCTGCACCAGACGATCGCGCGGGGCCTCGGCGAGCTCCATCTCGATGTGCAGTTCGAGCGCATGGAGCGGAAGTACGGCGTCAAGATCGAGACCGAGCAACCGCGGATCGCGTACCGGGAGACGATCACGAGGGAGTCGGAGGCGCAGGGGCGGCACAAGAAGCAGTCCGGAGGCCGGGGCCAGTTCGGCGATTGCTGGATCCGCCTGCGGCCGCAGCCCCGGGGAGCCGGGTACGAGTTCGTGAACGCCATCAAGGGCGGCGTCATCCCGACGAAGTACGTCCCGTCCGTCGACCGAGGCATCCAGGAGGCCGCCGAAAGGGGCGTGATCGCGGGGTACCCCCTCGTGGA
>JBFFWJ010000232.1:0-5932 GCA_041570315.1 Longimicrobiales bacterium
GACGATCGCCGCCCGCAGGAGCGCGTTCTCGAGCTCGCGCACGTTGCCCGGCCACGTGTAGCGCTGCAGCCGCTTGAGCGCGTCGTCGGAGATGCGCCGGACGTCGCGCCCGGTCTCCTCCCGGATGCGCCCCAGGAGCGCGGTCGCGATGAGCTCGATGTCCCCGACCCGGTCGCGCAGCGGCGGCACGACGATCTCGACGACCTTGAGCCGGAAATACAGATCCTCCCGGAACCGGCCCTCGGCGATGAGCTCCTCGACGGGCTGATGGGTCGCCGCGATCACGCGCGAGTGCGTCTCCCGCGGCGACTCGCCACCCACCGGGTAGAAGCGCCGCTCCTGCAGCACGCGCAGCAGCTTCGTCTGAAAGTCCGGACTCGTGTCACCGATCTCGTCCAGGAAGATCGTGCCCTTGCCGGCGAGCTCGAAGTAGCCTCTGCGCGCCGCGGTGGCTCCGGTGAACGCGCCCTTCACGTGCCCGAAGAGCTCGGATTCGAGCTGGGTGTCGGTGAGCGCCGTGCAGTTGACGGCGAGGAAGGGCTGCGACGCGTGCTCCGAGTTCTCGTGGATCGCGCGGGCGATGACCTCCTTGCCGGTGCCGGTCTCTCCGCGCACGAGCACGGTCGCGCGATTGGCGGCCAGCACGCCGATCGTCTTGTAGATCTCGATCATGCGCGGATGCCGCCCGACCAGGCGTCCGCGCGGCACGCTGACCGCTTCGGCGGCCTCCGCCCCCTCGATGAGCTCCCGCTCCCGGAAGCACCGATCGGCGAGCGCCTGGACGGCCTTGGGATCCACCGGCTTGACGAGGAAGTCGAAGGCCCCGGACTTCATCGCGGTCACGGCGGTCTCCATGTCGTCGTGCGCGGTCATGACCACGACCTCGACGCCCTCCATCGAGCTGCGCACGCGGTCCAGGAGCTCGAGGCCGGTCATTCCGGACATCCGGACGTCGGTCACGATCATCCCCGGGGCGAAGGCCTGGACCCTCGCGAGCGCCTTCTCGGCGCTGTCCGCGGTCTCGACCTCGTAGCCGGCGTGCGCGAGGCGGGTCTGGAGGACCTCGAGTCCGTCGGTATCGTCGTCGACGACCAGGATCTTGGGGCTCGCACGCTCGCTCATGGGATCTGTCATAACCCCGGCGGGCGCCCCTCAGGTCCACCTCCCGGGGGGCCGGTCATCCAATACGCCGGCGTGTCGGGCGGCTCCGAGGCCCTCATCCGCGCCATCTTCTCGCGGTTGTGCCTGCGCCGTATGCCCACCATGACGATCAGCGTCAGGGCCAGGATCGACCAGAACACGGCGGACCGGCTCAGCACGAACAGCCACCCGTAGCGCGACCTGACGTGCCGCTTCCAGTCCTCCTCGAGCTGGCCGGGCGTCACGCCGAAGGTGAGGCGCAGCCCCCGGTCGAAGGATCGCTCGGCGCGCCACCGCTCCAGGAAGAGCTCCAGGCCGCGCTCGCCGCTGGACTGCAGCAGGTAGGTCACCGCGCTCGCCGCGAGCAGGTACGCCGTGCGCGCCTGCTCCCTCCCGGCTGGCCAGCGCAGCTCGAGCGAGTCCATGGAAGGCGTGCCGCCGGCGGCCAGGAGGACCCGGAGGCGCCACGCCTCGGCCGTCTCGAACCCCCCCGATGCCCATTGAGCGTACCCCTCGTCGAACCAGCGCGGCACCCTCAGCTCCCCCAGGTACGCATGCAGTCCGAGGTGCGCCCACTCGTGGCGCAGGGTGCGGCGCCCCTCGCCGTCGAGCACGCGCGGCCCCTCCCCGGTCGGGATGACGAGCATGTTGAGCGCGGGAATCGCCACCCCTGCCCGCCACTCCGGCACCACGCCCCCGGTCAGCTCGTCGAAGGCCTGCGGCGAGTGCGCGAGCACGGCGACGACCCTCTCGGGCAGGGAGTCAGGCAGCCCCGGAAGCGGAGGCTGCGCGTCCAGGAGGCGCACCACCCTCTCGGCGACGAGCGAGTCCTCCGGCGCGAAGCGTACCGTGGCGCGCCCCCCCTCGAGCTGCCCGTAGCGCGCTCCCGCGAGCTGGTCCGGCACCCCCGTCGCAGCCTGGCCCAACGCCGGCGGGGGCCCCGCCGACAGCGCCGCGATGACGGCGATCAGTCCGGCGGAGCGCCCCCGGACGAGCAGCGCCTGCGCCCCCGCGGCCGATGCGATCACTCGCCGGACAGCATCTCCAGGTTGGCCCGCACGGCCTCGTTGCCCGGGTTCATCTCGAGAGCCCTCTGCCAGAGGAGTCGGGCCACGTCCCGGTCGCTGCCCTTGTACGCCAACGCCCCCAGCCTGAGGTATACGTCGTCGCCCAGGCGCGGCGAGAGCTTGACGGCCTTCTCGTACTGGGCGCGTGCGCCCTCCTCGTCTCCGCGCGCGTACGCGTGGTCTCCGAGGTTCTTGTGCGCCTGCGGCGGCGGGGAGCTCGTCTGAACGGCGCGCTTGTACAACGCCGCGGCCGCGTCCGCCTCCCCTCGCCGCTCGAGCACCACGCCCGTGTTGACGAGGATCGGGCCGGAGTCCGGGTAATGGCCCAGCCCCTCCCTGCCGACGGCGACGGCGTCGTCGAGGTCGCCGGTCACGGCCGACGCCAGCACCGTGTACGCGTAATACCTGGGCGAGGGTCGCTTCACGCCCGGAGAGCCCCGGTAGATCCGCAGCGCCTCCCGAGCCCTCCCGGCGTTCCTCGCCTTGAGGTGCACGATGCCGCGCGCCAGGTGGACCTCGGCGTCCTGCGGCTTCGTGACGAGCGCCTCGTCGAGCGCTCCGAGCGCCTCGTCGTAGCGGCCGAGCAGCTCCAGGATCAACGCGGTGTTCCAGTGGACCGAGTAGCTGTTGCCCGCGCCCGGCGGCATCGTCCCGAAGCGGTCGAGCGCCTCTTCGAGCCGGCCCCTGCGGAAGGCGATCAAGCCCATCATGAAGTTGGCCCGGGCCTGCCGGGGATCGACGCGAAGGGCCTGCTCGAACTCCCGCTGCGCGTCCTCCAGCATCCCCGAGCGGTAGAAGGCGACGCCCACGTTGAGCCGCTGCTTCAGGCCCTCGTCGCCCCCGGTCTCCTCCCGGGTGCTGCGCTCGCCCGCCCGTGATACGAAGCCCGCCTGGATCAGGCCGTAGAGCGCCTTCCCGGTCTCGAACTCGACCAGGCCGGCCTCCTCCATGATCTCGGTGACCGTGCGGTCGCCGTCGATGAACGGAAGCACCTTCCTCTGCACCTGGGTGAGCTCGACCTCCTCGCCGGCCTCCTCCGGATGCTCGTCGAGCCGAAACACGACGTCGAAGGACGGGATCTTCTTCTCGACCTGGCTCCACTCGTCGATCCTGCGCGCTCCCTCCATCAGGAGCGCCTCCGTCGGGATGCTCACGAGGTTCAGGCGCTCCTCGTCGGGCATCTGCTCGGAGTCGAAGTGGAACGAGCCCTGGGTCCATGCGAAGAGGTGATAGACCGCCTCCTCGATCTGAACCTGCACGTAGCGCTGCAGCTCCCCCTCGCTCAGCGCTCCGATCCCTACGAGGAGCTCTCCCAGGCGCTTGGCCTTCGCCTCCGACTGCAGCGCCGTGGCCCGAGACAAGTCCTCACGGGAGATGGCGCCGTTGCGGACCAGGATCTCGCCCAGGCGGTTCTTGCGGTTGAGCACGTAGGCGTGGATCACGCGACCCCGCTCGAAGTAGATGTAGCCGAAGTTCGAGCGGTCGGTGACGCTCAGGCATCCGGTCTTCCGACCCATGCCCAGAAGCTGACAGATGTCCGCCAGGCCGACGTCCTGGAGCGCACCTTCGATGGCCATCAGTCGAGCTCCTCGATCAGGAGATCGCCCACGCCCGGCCACTGGATCACCGCGTTCTCCGCGCTCGGGAACCACGCCCCGCCCTCGCGAGCCTGATCCGGGACCGGGACCGGCACGGGGAGGGGCTCGCGGCGGGCATCCTCGTGGCGCTGGGCCCCCGGCCCGCCCGGTAGGGGGAGCACGAAGATCGCGTCCTCGGAGGACTCGCCCGCGACGCTCTCGAGCTCCAGGTCGGCCGGCACCCCGACCGGCAGCTCGAGCACCAGGCCGTTCTCGAACCGGGCCCGGAGCCGGTCGTCGATCGACTCGATGGCGGAGGGCGGCCGATCCGCCACGAACATCATGCGCGCGCCCCGGCGGCGCAGGGCCTCGAAGAGGTGCAGGAACTCCTCCTGCGCCCGCTCCGTGTGCGAGAGGTCCTGGACGCCGTGGGCGAGCAGGATGTCGACCGTCCACCAGCGCTCACGCCAGGCCCCCGCCACGCCCTCGCGGAGCGCGCGGGCGAAGTCGCGCGCGAACTCTCCCAAGGAGGCGACCGCCACGCGGGCGTCCGGATTGGCCTCCCGGTAGGTGCGCGCCACGGCGCCCAGGAGGGCATGACCGATCCTCTCGTTCGCGGCCCACACGTAGAAGGGGCTGCGCTCGGGTCGCTCCCGGCCGACCAGCTTGGCGGCGGCCTCGACCGCGATGCTCTCGAAGCCGTCGAGATCGTGCAGGTACGGCCCGTCGGCGACGACGGGAAACGGGCGCTGGCGCTCTCGCACCGACTTCAGGAGGGCCTCGGCCTCGTTCAGCCGGTCGGGGTCCTCCAGAACGCCTCGGGCCGCCTCCGGCCAGGGATTGCCGAGACGCTCGAGCTCGGCGTCGATCTCTTGCAGGCGCTGAAGGTCGGCCTTGAAGCCCTCGAGGACCCTCGGCCAGCCCCCGGGCTCGGGGCCGTCCCGCAGGACCTCGAGCCGCGTGGCGGTGAACCCCTGCCGCTCGGCCGACTCGATGGTCTCGCGGATGGCCTTGCGCCAAGCCTCCTCGCGCCCCTCGACGGCTTCGGCGACGCTCGAAGCCAGGTCGCTCAAGAAGCTCCCGAACTCGCCGGACCCAGCCGCCCGGTCGGCCTCCCCGCGATGCCTCTCCAGGAGCGCGCCGACCTCCTCGAGCGTGGCCGGCCGCCCCTCGAGATCCTGAATCGCGAGGATCTCGCCCACCACGCTGACGAGCTCTCCCACGCTGCGAAGGGGCGCGGTCGCGGCCGCCTCGGCCACGCCGGGCTCGAGCGGCTGGCCGCTCTCCTCCGCCTTCGCGCGGACGATCGCGACGCGCGTCTCGTACTGCGGCACCCCGAGGTCCACGATGAGGCCACCCGAGAAGCGGGAGAGGAGCCGGGCGTCGAGCCCGTTGATCTCCGCGGGGGGGCGGTCGCTCGCGAGCACCACCTGACCGCCGGCGGCCGTGAGCCGGTCCAGCGTCCGGAGCAGGATCTCCTGCGCCCGGGTTTGTCCCGTGAGGAGCTGCACGTCGTCGAGCAGGAGAACATCCGGGTCCTCGACGGCGACCGCGTCACCGAGCCCGAGCGCCCCCTCCACGCGGTCCAGGTGCTCCCCGAGCGCCACGAATCGGACCCGGAGGCTCGCGTCCCTCGCGGTGCAGCGGTGGGCGATCGCGGTGAGGATGTGGGTCTTGCCCAGTCCGGGCGCGGAGTAGAGGAAGAGCGGCTTGTAGCTCGTTCCCGGGGAGTCGGCCGCGCCCCTCGCCGCTGCGGCGGCCAGCCGGTTGGCGGGCCCGACGACGAAGGAATCGAAGGTGAGCTTGGGATCGAGATCCGACATGTACTCGGAGCGGCGCTTCCCGGGACGGGGGAGCCCTACGTGAGCCCCAATAAGCCGTTAAGTATCGGAAAGACGCCCAGATTGCAAAAGGGCGGCTCAGGGGGCGCCGGTGGCGGCAGCGGCCCAGCGGGCGACGGCGGCGAGGTCCGGCGGCAGGTCGGCCTCGAAGCGCATGCTGGCCCCGGTGACGGGGTGCCGGAAGACCAGCTCACGGGCGTGAAGGAACTGGCGGGGCGTCCGGCGCGCGAGCTCCTCGACCCAGCGCCGCGTCGGCCCTCCCAGCCCACGCTCCCAGCCGGCGCCGTAGACCGCGTCTCCCACCACC
>JBFFWJ010000233.1:0-5905 GCA_041570315.1 Longimicrobiales bacterium
GACACCTTCGTCGTGTGGAAGGAAGGCGTACGGCGCGGCCGCCCCTCGGTGGTGCACGAGCAGCTCGGAGCCAAGGACCAGAAGCTCGTCTACTCGACCCAGGGCGGCACGACCACCGAGAGCGTGGACGTGCACGCGAGCCGGCAGCGGCAGTGGTCGCTCCGACGCGACGAGGCGCTCGAGCTGGCGCGCATGGCCGTCACGATCGAAGACCACTACGGGCTGCCGGTCGACGTCGAATGGGCGAAGGACGGGTACTCCGGCGAGCTCTACATCGTGCAGGCCCGCCCCGAGACGGTCCACAAGGGCCAGACCGGCCCCTCCACCTTCCGCCGCTACTGCATGGAGCCCGGTCTCGTGGAGAAGCTCGCCGAGCAGGGAGACGTGCTCTGCAGAGGCCACGCCGTGGGGGGCGGAATCGGTGCCGGGGCCGTTCGGCGTTACCGGGACTACGAGGAGGTCATCGTCCGCAAGCGGAGGCTGCGCACGCGGCTCGCGGCCGGCGAAGTCCTCGAGGACATCCCCGTGGAGGAGCGTGTCTTCGACCCGGGTGACGTGCTCGTGACGGAGCTCACGACGCCCGATTGGGAGCCGTTGATGAAGGACGCCTCCCTGATCATCACCGAGAAGGGTGGGCGCACGTCGCACGCGGCGATCGTCGCGCGCGAATTCGGCATCCCGGCCATCGTCGGATGCTCGGACGCCACCAAGATCCTGCAGCCGCTGTCCGAGGTGACCGGCACCTGCGCCGAGGGAGACGAGGGGCTCGTGCTCGAGGGGCGGCAGCCCTTCGAGGTGATCGAGGTCGTCGCCGAGGAGCAGCCCGACACCCGCACGTCGGTCAAGCTGAACGTCGGCTTCCCGGGCAAGGCGCTGCACGACGCGATGCTGCCCTCCGACGGCGTGGGGCTGGCCCGGCTGGAGTTCATCCTCACCGCGCAGGTTGGAGTCCATCCCTTGGCGCTCGCCTATTTCGAGCAGCTGAGGGATTTCGCCGCCGACCGCACGCTGGCCCCCGAGCTCGAGCCGTTCCGCGAGCGTCTCGAGGCGGAGGATGCCCACGAGCTCGTCACGCTCCTCGGCGCGATCGAGCGGCGCACGCCCGGGTACGGGGACCGGCGGCAGTTCTTCGTGGACCAGATCGCCCACGGCGTCGGCCTCATCTGCGCCGCGTTCCATCCCCGACCGGTGCTCGTGCGGCTCTCCGACCTGAAGTCCAACGAGTACCGGGAGCTGCTCGGCGGCCGCATCTTCGAGCCGCACGAGGAGAACCCGATGATCGCCTGGCGCGGCGCCTCTCGCTACGTCGACCGCCGCTTCTCCGCGGCGTTCGAGATGGAGTGCGACGCGCTGCGGATGGTGCGGCAGACGCTCGGCCTCGACAACCTCCAGCTCATGGTGCCCTTCTGCCGCACGCCCGAGGAGGGAGAGCGCGTGGTCGAGGCCCTCGACCAGCACGGGCTGTCTCCCGAAGCCGGCGTCCCGCTCTTCCTGATGGTCGAGCTGCCTTCGAACGTCATCGAGGCGGATCGCTTCATCGAGCGGATGCGGCTCACCGGCGGGTCGATCGGATCCAACGACCTGGTGCAGACCGTGTACGCGGTGTCGAGGGACGACCTCGAGCACTACGAGTCCCCGGTCGACGCGCGCTCCCCCGCGGTCAAGGCGATGATCGCGCAGGCGGTGGACGCCTTCAAGGCACGGGGGCTCGAGATCGGCATCTGCGGGCAGGCGCCGTCGGACCACCCGGAGGAGGTTCCGCGATTCCTGGTGGACTGCGGGATCACGTCCATGTCGGTGACGCCCGACACGGTCCTGGAGGTGCGGCGCAACGTCGCGGCCAGCGAGCGCGACCCCGGGGACCGGACGCCCTAGCGGGCGTCCGCACCCCCGTCCGGGCGGCACAGGAGCAGCGGCACGCGCGAGCCGCGCAGGACCTTGTCGGTCGCGCTCCCCAGGAGTGCGCGGGCCAGGCCGACGCGGCCGTGGGTGGCCATCGCGATCCCGTCGCAGCCTGTCTCGTCGGCGGCCCTCAGGATGCCTCGGCCCGGCTGCATGTCCACGATGACCGACGCCGTCACCCGGTGTCCCCTCGCACGCAGCGACTCCGCGCAGCGCGCCAGGTAGTCCGTCGCGGTCCGCTCGGCCTCCTCGTATTGGGCCGCGGCGACCGCGGACGTCGGAGCGGCGTACGGCGACCCCGTGTCGACCGGCGGGCTCACGACCCTCGTGAGATGGAAGGCCGCATCGAACAGGGCCCCGAGCCCGACCGCGTGATCGAGCACGCACTCGGACAGGTGCGAGCCGTCGATCGGGACCAGGAGCTTCGAGAGCGCCTCCGGCACGACCTCCCCGGCGCCGCCCGCACCCGGCCTCACCAGGATGAGCGGCCGATCGGTCTCGTGGAGGAACCCCATGGCGATGCTGCCGACCCAGAGCCGGGACAGGCCGCCCCGCCCGTGCGTCGCCATCACGGTCGCATCCGCGTCGAAGGTCTCCAGCTCCTCCCGGAGCCGCCCCACGATGTGGCCCGCGCGGACGGCGGTGCTCACACGACCCGCGCCGCCGCCGGGAGCCTCACCCATGCGCCCGGCGACGCCCTGCAGATACTCCTCGCACTCGCTCGCGGTCGGCCCCGAGGGCTCGGCCACCATGACGAGATGCAGGTCCGCTCCGGCGCGTCCCGCCAGGCCGAGTGCCAGGGGCACCGCCTGCTCCGCGAAGCGTGATCCGTCGAGAGGCAGCAGGATGCGCCGATACATGCCCCCCCTCCGATCAGGGCACCGAGGCCTCGACTTCCCCGGTTGCCGCCAGGGCCCGCAGCGCGTCGAAGCTGGTGGCGATCCCCACGAGACGGCCGTCCTGGAGCACGAGCGCGCGGTGGATGCGTCCCCGAACCAGGAACTCGGCGAACTCGTTCAACGGAAGCTCGGGGCGCACGAAGAAGGTCGCGGGCGTCATGATCGCGGCCGCGTCGAGATCATCGAAGGAGTCGCCCAGCAGCACCGGGCGGATCCAGTCCGGGATGGGCTCCGGAGCATAGAACCCCGACGGCTCCTCCCCGTCCTCGTCTTCCTCGACGTCCGGGGGAGGAACGTGCCGGGCTTCGAAGCCGAGCTCGACCTCGGGGTCCCTCGCCGCGATCCGCACGATGTCGCTCGCCGACACCACGCCGAGCACCGCCCCCCGCCCGTCGACCACCGGGACTCCGCCGATGGCTTCGCGCACGAGGGTCTGTGCGACCTCCCGGACGGATGTGTCCGGCGTGACGGTGAAGACCTCCTCGCGCATGATGTCTCGGACCCGGGTCATGCGACCTCCTGCGAGCGAGCCCTGATCTTGTCGGGCTGCGGGTGAACGATGAGGACCGGCGTCTTCGAGCCCCGCACGACCTTGTCGGCGATGCTGCCGATGACGAGCCGCGCAAGGCCGTGGCGCGCGTGTGACGCCATCACGACGAGATCGGCCCCGCTCTCGCCGACGTGCTCGAGAACCCCCGCGGCGGGCCGCGGGCTCACCAGCACCTCGAGCTCGATCGTCGTCGAGCCGTGACCGACCCTGGCCCGAATCAGGTCGAGGTAGTCCCGTGCCTCCTCCTCGGCCTGACGGATGAAGGCCTGGTTCTGCTCGACGGTGTCGGGCAGATAGGAGCTGATCATCACGGGGTACGACACGGCCTTCAGCAGCGTCACCGACGCCTCGAACAGGGCGCTCAGCTCCAGGGCCGGCTGGATGGCCGCTTCGGCGAAGTGCGACCCGTCCAGAGGCACCACGACGTGCGTGAAGGTCTCCGGCGCGACCAGCTCGCCCTCCTCGTCCTCCGTGGGACGGACCAGCAGGACCGGAGCGGGGCTCTCCCGCAGGACCGCGTCGGCCACGGAGCCGAGCCACACCCGCGTGAGCCCCCCATGTCCGTGCGTGCTCATGACGACCAGATCCGCGTTGGAGCTCGCCGCCTCCTCACACAGCGCACCCGCCACCTCGCCCTCGAGGAGCACCGACGAAACCGTCGTGTTCGGCGCCGCCCGCCCCTCGGTCGCCTCCGTGATCGAATCCACGTACTGCGCGTGGTTGGCGAGGAAGGCCTCGGCCCACACGCCCGGTGGCAGGTTGACCGGCTCGTTCACCATCGCGAGCCGCAGCTCCGCGCCCGCCTTCGCGGCCAACGCCAGGGCCATCGGGATCGCCGACTCGGCGAACGCCGAGCCGTCCACCGGCACCAGGATCTTCCTGATCATGAGATGCTCCTTGCTCGAGCGGGACGCGGGAGCCCGGTCATCACCGGACCGCGCCGGGCTCGGCGACCGCACCCGTTCGTTCCCGGCATCGGTGTGCGGGGTCCAAGCCGTCCCCCGCGTCGTACCGTAAGTTGTACACCCGAGCGGGGCCGACGTATCGGGGATCGGACGCGCGCCCGGTCCTGCAGACTACCGCCACCCGTGTCGGGAGAATCCCCTCGGCTCAGGGGCCGCCGACCGGGTTCGAGACGTGGCACGCCAGACACGTGCGCGGACTGCGCTCCCACGCCGCGACGGCGTCGAAGTCACGCGAGTGCGGGCTGACGGAGAACGCGCCCAGGACGCCGTGGCACTGGACGCAGTCGGTCTGCCGGTGGCACGACGCGCAGCTCTCGAGGCTCTGGCGGGCGCCCTGCCCGTGCCGGAGGAGCCAGAGCGGCTCGGCGTCGTGGTATCCGGAGCCGAGCCGACCGCGGGAGCCCAGGCCGCTGTCCTGGTGGCAGGCGCGACAGAACACCTCCACGCTGTGGCAGGTGGCGCACTCGTCGCTGCGGGCGAACGCGTCCGCCGCGTGCCTGGCCACGAACGACGGGGGGTGATAGCCCCCGTCGGACGGGCCATCGTGGCACGCGATGCATGTGGATTCCACGTGGCACACGGCACAGCTCCTCCCGTCGGCGGCCGCGAGCGCCGAGTGCGCGTCGAGGAAGAAGAGGGACTCGTGAGAGGCCGGGGCCCTCGTCTCCAGGCCGACACCGGGCGCGCTCACCTCTCCGCGCCGTGGCAGCTCCTCCACGGCGGTCGGAACGATCCCCACGTGGCAGGTGCGACAGTCGTCGCGCGTGTGGCAGGTGCTGCATTCGCGCACCGACACCTGCAGCTTGTGCGCGTTCAGCCAGCCATCGTCCACGTGAGACGAGGGCGTCGGGTACTCGGCCTCGCGCTCGGGCAGCACCATCGTGCCCGGAGCCGCGGGGATCGCGGTGATCTCCACGAGCGTGCCGTCGACGTGACATACCAGGCAGCGATCGGCCGTGTGGCAGGTGGAGCAGCGGTCGGCATACCCCTGCGCCATCGGGCCGTGCTCCTCCGGGAGGAAGAGCTCCGACCCGTGGCTCGCGGGCTGGGGCAGCGCCTCGATGCGGGCGAGCCCGAAGCCGGTGCTCGCCAGCGGCACGTGGCACGTTTCGCACGAGGCGGCGGGTGCGAAGTGGTCGCCGGTCTCGTGGGCGTGGCAGCCCCAGCAGGTCTCCAGCTCCTCGGACGCGTCGACGCTCATCCGCGTCCCGGGGTCCGACGAGTGGCACGACTCGCAGCTCTGGGGGGCGTCCCCGGCTTCTCGCAGCTCCGCGGCGTGGACCATGTGATCGAAGGTCACGTTCGACGGTGCGCGCGACGCGCCCGCCCACGTCACGGACTCCTCCCTGATCCCGTCGTGGCAGTTGCGGCACGACGCCGGCTCCGGGTAGACCGTCTCGGCGACGCCCCCCTCGACTCCCTCGTGGCAGCCGGTGCAGACCGGAAAGAGCCCCTGGTGGTCTTCGTGCGGGAAGGGGCTCACCTGCTCGGCGCGGGTGCCGGCGACCGCGGCACCCATCGCCAGCAGCACGCCGGCCGGGAACAGGAATCGGCGCGACCGCTTCGTCATCTCCGCCTCCGGTTGGCGA
>JBFFWJ010000234.1:0-5900 GCA_041570315.1 Longimicrobiales bacterium
CCGGCCCGGGATCACGTTGGGCGCCCCGGGCTCGGCCGCGAGCCTGCCGACGGTGGCGACCTGTCGGCCGGGCGTCTCCCGCGCGATGCGCTCGACGGCGTCCACGAAGCGCGCCGCCGCGACCATCGCGTCCCGTCGCCGCGCCATCGGGGTCGTCCCCGCGTGGTTGGTCATGCCGTCGACCGTGACGTTCCAGCGCACGATCCCGACGATGCCCTCGACGACGCCGATGTCGATCCCGTCCTCGTCGAGGACGGCGCCCTGCTCCACGTGGAGCTCGAGGAATGCGGTCAGCGAGCCGACCTCGCGGCGGGCGGACCCGAGCCGGTCGGGATCCCCGCCCAGGCGGCGGAGGCCCTCGCCGATCGTGTAGCCCGACGCGGTCTCGATGTCGAGCTCGAAGGGCTCCACCTCGCCGGCGAGGGCCCGGCTGCCCGTCTTCCCTCCCTCCTCGTTCGAGAAGACCAGGACCTCGAGGGGGTGACGGGTCCGGTGCGCGGCATCGGCGAGCGTGGCCGCCACCTCGACCGCGCCCATCACCCCGACCTGACCGTCGAAGTTGCCGCCGCCGGGGACCGAGTCGATGTGCGAGCCGAAGACGAGGGGCGGGAGCCCCGGCTCCGAGCCGCCGCGCGTCGCGACCAGGTTGCCGGCGACGTCGACCGACGCGGCGAAGCCTGCGTCGCGCAGCAGCCCGGCCACCCAGGCGAGCGCCTCGACGTTCGCGTCGCTGAAGGCCACCCGGTCGATCCCACCGGCCGCGTTGGCCCCGAAGGCAGCCAGGCGCCGCATGCGCTCGCCGAGTCGGGCCGGGTCGGCGAGAAGCGCCTGGGACTGGGAGCGAGACGGGGAGAGGCGAGGTATGGCCGGAGATGGCGCGAGCGCCCGCGGTCCGGTGGCCGGCGTCGGGCGCACCCCCACGCGTCGGGCAGGAGGACGCCCGAGAGGGCGAGTCCACCCAGGCGCGTGAAGCTGCGTCGATCCATCCGTCCTCCGGGGGTGACCTCGATGCGGCTGCGGTCTCGGGCGGCCGATCGCGAGGGAGGCGTCATCCCGAGAGCTTCCCGCGCTCGCCCCGCCGGACACCTCGCGGTATGCTAGCGAAGATCGCCTCCGCGCGCGCGGACGGCACCGGTCAGGAGTGAGCCGATGGAGGTCATGAGGTGGGCTACGGTGGCGGTTGGCCTCACGGTCGCCGGGAGCGCCTGCACGATCGAGGAGCGGACGGATCGGGAGGTTCCCGAGCCGCCGTCCGCGCGACGCCAGATCATCCAGCCCGATGGCGTCGCCCGGCTGCCGGTCTTCTCGTCGGCCGTGCGCAGCGGCGACTTCATCTTCCTGTCCGGGGCATTGGGCGCGCTGCCCGGCGTCTCTCCGCCGCAGCTCGTCGAGGGCGGCATCGGGGCCGAGACCCGTCAGACGATGGAGAACATCATCGCCGTCCTCGACGCCGCGGGGGCGACGCTCGAGGACCTGATCAAGTGCACCGTCTTCCTCGCCGACATCGACGACTACGCAGCGATGAACGAAGTGTACGTCGAGTACTTCCCCTCCGACCCGCCGGCGCGGTCCGCCGTGGCGGGCAGCGGCCTGGCGCTCGGTGCGTTGGTCGAGATCGAGTGCATCGCCGCGGTACCGGAGGGGGGCTGAGCCGCCGTGCCCGATAGGGGCTGAGGCGCCGGACCCGAGGGGGGCTGAAGCGCCGGACCCGAGGGAGGTCGCGGCGCGGGACGAGGGCCCTCAGCCGAGTGGGCGGCCTCCGTCCACCGGAATGACGATCCCTGTCGAGGCGGTGAGCAGCGTGGCGGCGGCGAGGACGCCCCGCGCGACGTCCTCGGGGGCCGCGAGCCGCGCAAGCGGCGTGTGCTCGAGCATGTGCCGCCGCCGCTCGGGCGCCCACTCCCGGGTGAGCTCGGTGTCGACGAGGCCGGGCGCGACGGCCAGCACGCGGATGCGGGGCGCGAGCGCGCGGGCGAGCGACCTCGTCAGGTTGTTGAGCGCAGCCTTCGACGCGCAGTAGGCGACGTTGCTCCCGTTCGCCATCTCCGCGGCGAGCGACGACACGTTCACCACCACCCCGCCGCCATCGGCCTCCAGGAGAGCGCGGCACGCGCGCACGGTCGCGAAGGGACCACGCACGTTGGTCCGAAGGACGACGTCGAAGAAGTCGTCGTCGAGCGACTCCAGGTCGTCGTGCGGGACGACCTACGTCGTGGCGGCGTTGTTGACCAGCACGACGAGCCGGCCCTCCATCTCCGAGATCGAGGCGGCCATCGCCTCGAGCGCAGGGGTCTCGACGGCGGAGGCCCGCACGGCGCGGTGGCCGGCTCCGGGGAGCGAGCCCACGACCGTCGCGGCCCCCTCGGCGCTGTCGCGGTGCGTGACGACGACCCTGGCTCCGGCCTGCGCGAAGATCCGCGCGGTGGCGGCGCCGATCCCCCGGCTGCCGCCGGTGACGACGACGACCTTGCCCGCCAGCGTGGGTGCGAGGGGTTCGCTCACCGGTGGTCTCCCGGATCGGGGGTGGTCTCCTGGATCGGGTGGCGTCGACCCGCGCTAAGCTGGTACACATGTCCCGCGCGCGCGAACCCGGCGCGCCGGAGCCCGATCTCTCCCGCACGAGGGGAAGCCCGTGGAGCGCGACACCGCCTTTCAGATGGCCGCATCGAACATCCGCTTCGGACGAGGCGTCACGCACGAGATCGGAATGGACCTCGTGAGCCTGGGGGCCCGCCGCACGATGGTGGTGATCGATCCCGCCCTCGTCGACTCGGCCGTGGGAAGGACCGTCACCGGGGCGCTGGACGCGTGCTCGGTCGGCTACGACGTCTTCGACGGGGTCGCCGTGGAGCCGACCGACGCGAGCTTCCGCGCGGCGGCGGACGCGGCGCGCTCCGGGGGCTTCGACTCCTTCGTCGCGGTGGGCGGGGGAAGCACGATCGACACCGCCAAGGCCGCGAACCTCTACGCCACCCACGACGGCGACTTCTTCGACTACGTGAACGCGCCCATCGGCAGGGGGATCCCCGTGCCCTCCCCGCTCAGGCCGCTGATCGCCGTGCCCACGACCGCCGGCACGGGCAGCGAGACCACCGGGGTCGCGATCTTCGACTACGTGGACAAGAAGGCCAAGACCGGGATCGCGCACCGCTACCTCAAGCCCACCCTGGGGATCGTCGACTCCGACAACACGCGTACGCTGCCCCCGGCGGTCGCGGCCTCCACCGGGCTCGACGTGCTGAGCCACGCGCTGGAGTCCTACACCGCGCTGCCCTTCGACCGGCGCCCGCGGCCGGGCGATCCCTTGGCGCGTCCGGCGTACCAGGGCTCGAACCCCGTCAGCGACGTGTGGGCCGTGCGCGCGCTCGAGCTGATGGCCGAGCACCTGCCGCGGGCGGTCTCGGATCCCGGGGACGAAGAGGCGCGCGCGAACATGCTGCTCGCGGCGGCCATCGCGGGCATCGGCTTCGGCAACGCCGGCGTCCACCTTCCGCACGGCATGTCGTATCCCGTCGCCGGCATGGTGCGCGACCACTGGCCCGCCGGCTACGACGTCGACCACCCCATGATCCCGCACGGCATCTCGGTGATCCTCAACACGCCGGCCGTCGTGCGCTTCACGGCTCCGGCGGACCCGGCGCGCCACCTGCGGGCGGCCGAGGCGCTCGGGGCCGACGTGTCCGGCGCCGCGCCCTCCGACGCCGGCGAGATCCTGGCCGAGCGGGTCATCCACTTCATGCGCCTGCTCGGCGTCCCGAACGGGCTCGGGGCCGTGGGCTACGCCGCCGCCGACATCCCGGCCCTCGTCGAGGGGACGCTGCCGCAGCACCGCGTGACCAAGCTGTCGCCGATCCCCGCGGGACGGGAGGAGCTGACCGCGCTCTTCGAGGCCTCGATGAGCATCTGGTCGAGCTGATCGTGGCGCGGCGTCCGGGCTCCCCTGCACCGGACGGCGAACCTGTCGCGGGCCCCGGCGCGTAGGTAAGCTTGAGGTGGTTGGGCGCCGTCCGGGCGTGAGCCTCACGCGCGGGCCGTGCGGGGACAGGAGGGGACGTGACGACGACGAAGCGCGCAGGGCTCCCGGGTCCGGGGGCTGCCCGCGGCCCGGGCCGAGACCCATGCTGACGCGCTGCCTGTTCTGCCACGCGCGATTTCCCGAGAACCACCGGCTGGCGCGCTTGCCGCGTGGGCGGCGGATCGCCTTCGACCCCGTCCTGGGTCGCCTGTGGGCGATCTGCGACGGCTGCCACCGCTGGAACCTGACGCCGATCGAGGACCGCCAGGGCGCGCTGTACGAGCTCGAGAGGCTCGTGCGCGATCACGGGAAGCCGCTCGGCAGGACGGCGAACGTGACGCTGCTCGCCGCGGGTCCGCTGACGCTGGTCCGCGTCGGGGATGCCGGCCTCGGGGAGCAGGCGTGGTGGCGGTATGGCCGCGAGCTGCGGAGGCGCAAGGCGGCGATCGAAAGCCGGCGCTCCAAGATCGCGGCCTACGCCGTCGGGGCGCTGCAGACCGTCGGCGAGGCCATCGGCCTCGGTGACGACGACTTTTCGATCGACTGGCAGGACACGCCGGTCGCCGACGTCTTGCGCTGGCGGCGCTTCGGCTGGGCCGCGTGGCACGGTCGCGAGACCTGCCCCTTCTGCAGGAGCACGCTGCGCGCGCTCCGCTACGACCTCGGCTGGTGGGTCTACCCCCTGCCGTCCGGCGACGGGCGCGTGGGCGTGGGCGTCCCCTGCCAGCGCTGCGATCCGTGGACGCCCGACAAGGTGTTCGAGCTGCACGGCGACGTCGCCGAGAACGTCCTGCGACGCCTGCTCGCCTACCCGAACATCGCCGGAGCCGGAGAGCGTCGGATCGCCGACGCGACCCGCGCCATCGAGGAGGCCGGCTCCGCGGGCGCGTTCGCGCTCGGGATCACGAGCCGGCGCGAGACGCTCTGGAAGATGGGCCGGACGCGTGCGATCGGGCTCGAGATCGCGCTGAACGAGTCCGTCGAGCGGCGGCTCCTCGACCTCGAGGTGCGTGCGCTGGAGTTCCTCTGGCGTCGCGAAGAGGAGCTCGCGCGGATCATCGACGAGGAGCTCACGCCGCGGCGGCTGCTCGAGGCGCACCTGCGGCGGTTGCCCGTGCGGGTGCGGCCGAACCCGGCCCGGCTCACGCCGGCTGGGGAGCGCGAGTAGGGCGAAGCGGGCAGCACGCTACCGGCGCCGCCTCCTCTTCTCCTTCGCATCCTCCTTTCTCGCCGCCTGCTCCTCGAGCGCGCGCACGGTGATCCTGGCGAGCTCGCTCAGCCACTCGGGGTCCTCGATCCGGTCGCCGATCAGGAGGCTCGGCCTGGCCCCCGGGTAGGGCGGCGCCTCGACGACCTCGCCGATGTAGTCCCGGCCTGCGTCCGTCGGCTTCACGAAGAGCCGGCCGTCGCAGATGACGGCGAAGAAGGTCCCCCCGCTGTAGAGGCCGTACTCGCCGAACATCCTCTTGCTCGTGACCGCGCAGTCGTCGTCGAACTGATCGACGACGAACTCCGCGAAGCCGGGGTCGGTGGCCATGGCATTCCCTGCGCTCGAGATCGAGGCGGCGGGTGTCCCCCGGGAACGCCACCGGGCGTGCCGCTGCGAACGGGCAGGATCGGCGGTCGACCCGAGGGGCCGCAAGGCGAAGGAGCCCGGTCCCGCCGCCGCCCTTCGGGGGGCGGGATCGGGGCGCGTGGCCAGGCGCCCTTGGCGGCATGCCGTGGCGTCCGCGCCCGCCGTGCTTACTTTTGCCGCCTCCCTCACCCCAAGGACGGAGGCTCCGTGCCCGAGGACGTGACCCGTCGAGATTTCGTCTCGGCCTCTTCGAAGCTGGCGATGGGCGCCATGATCGTGCCTCGGCATGTGCTCGGCGGTCCGGGCTAC
>JBFFWJ010000235.1:0-5858 GCA_041570315.1 Longimicrobiales bacterium
CCGTACCGCACCGTCACCTGCCTGCCCGGCGCGGAGATCACCGGACGGGAGGACCAGCGCACCTACCGGGGTACGGTCAAGGTGAAGGTGGGCTCGGTCACCGTCTCCTACGGGGGGAGCGTCGTCTTCGAGGAGATCGACGAGGCGGAGCGGTACGTTCGCGTGGTGGGCAAGGGCCGGGAGAAGTCCGGCTCCGGATCCGCCGAGATGACGATGGAGAGCCGGGTCCTGCCTCTGGACGGCGGCGGCACCGAGGTCACGGTCGAAGCCCGGGTCCGCCTCACGGGCAAGATCGTGCGCTTCGGGCGGGGCATGATCGAGGCCGTGTCGGCCGAGATCCTGTCCGAGTTTCGCGCGAGGCTCGCGGACCGCCTCCGGCAGGCGAGCGCCACCGACGACCGGGACGCCACGGGGCCGGCGGCCGAAGAGGCGGGGCGTGACGGGCGCGGCGGCGAGGACGACCGGATCCGCCTGATCCCGCTGCTGTTGCGGGCGCTGCGGTCGTGGCTGGCCCGCCTCTTCAGGCGAGGCTGAAGGCCTCCCTCCCCCGCACCCGCGCCGGCCGTGGCGCGCCCCGCGCGCTACGACGCGCCTGCCGGTGACGCCGAGCGCCGCTCGGTCCGCTCTCCGGCCAGGGCGGCGGCCAGCGACTCCAGGCTCATGACGTTGTGGGCCGGGCGCAGCTCGTCGACGTGCGGCAGCATCTCCCGTATGCCGCGCGCTTCGGGTCGGAACCCGTCGTAGCGCAGGAGCGGGTTCAGCCACACCACCCGGCGCGCCGAGCGGCGCAGCCTCGCCATCTCCGTCGCGATCGCCCCCGGCTCGCCCCGGTCGAGCCCGTCCGTGATCAGCAGGACGACCGCGCCCTGAGCCAGGACGCGTCGGGCCCAGTGGCGGTTGAAGTGGCCCAGGCAGGCGCCGATCCGGGTACCGCCCTCCCAGTCCCGGACGTGGTCGCCGACCTCCGCCAGCGCCTCGTCCGGATCGCGCCGGCTCAGGTCGCGGGTGACGTTCGACAGCCTCGTGCCGAAGAGGAAGGTGTGCACGCGCTCGCGGTCGTTCGAGAGCGCGTGGAGGAAGCGCAGCAGCATCCGCGTGTAGCCCGCCATGGACCCGGAGATGTCGCACAGGGCCACGATCGTCGGGGGACGGGTGCGCCTGCGCCTCCACCGCAGCGGCAGGTGGTCGCGTCCCCGGCGAAACGCCGAGCGCACCGTGCGCTTGACGTCGAGCTCCGCCCGGCGGGGCACGGGCCGCCAACGCCGCGTGCGGAGCTCCCGCGCCGGAAAGCGGAACCGCTCGATCATGCGGCGGGCCTCACGGAGCTCGGCGGGCGACATCTGCTCGAAATCCTTCGTGCGGAGCACCTCCGCGTCGGAGAACGCCACCCGGATCGTCTCGGCCTCCTCCGCCTCGGGCCCGGGCGCCGGCCGGGACTCGGCACCCAGGGCCTCCAGGACCCGGCGGCGAGCGCGGCGAGCGGGTGGGCTGCCGGTGAGTCGGCTGCTCGCCAGGAGCTCCTCGAGGACCCGGTTGACCGGCCGGTCGGGCTCGCGCCAGAAGAGGCGGAAGGCCTCCCGGAAGGTGTCGCGGTCCTCGCGTCGCTTCACCCACACGGCGTGGAGCGCCCAGTAGAACTCGTGCCGGTCGGTCGCGTCGACGCACGCGAGGGCGTCGAGCCCGTCGAGGATCTGGCCCGTGCCGAGCGCCAGACCGGCGGCGCGCAGGAGCCGCCCGAAGCGCATGACGCGCTCGGCGAGCGTCAAGGGGTCGGCCGAGGCCACCCGGGCCACCCTACTCGGGCGAAGCCGCCAGCTCGCGGCGAGCGTCGGCCAGCAGGGCGTGAGCCTCGGCTCCCCGCACGCGCCCGAGGTCGTCCTCGTACTTGAGGAGCACGCCGAGCGTCTCGTCCACCGTATCCGCGTCCAGGCCCCGCGCGCCGAGGGCCATGAGCGCCCGCGTCCAGTCGATCGACTCCGCCACGCCGGGCACCTTGAAGAGCTCGACGGCGCGCAGGCGCTGCACGAAGGCCACGACCTGGCGAAGGAGGGCACGGGTCGCCTGCGGCACACGGACCCGCACGATCTCGAGCTCGCGCTCGGCATCCGGGTAGTCGATCCAGTGGTAGAAGCAGCGGCGACGGAGCGCGTCGTGGATCTCCCGCGTGCGGTTCGACGTGATCACGACCACGGGCGGCGTCTCGGCCCGGATGGTCCCGAGCTCCGGGACGGTGATCTGGAAGTCCGAGAGGAGCTCCAGGAGGAAGGCCTCGAAGGGCTCGTCGGCGCGATCGAGCTCGTCGATCAGCAGGACGGGCGACGCTCCCTCGCTCGGGTCGAGCGCCTCCAGGAGCGGCCTGCGCAGGAGGAAGTCCTCGCTGAAGAGGTCGCGCTCCAGCGCCGCGCGGTCGGTCTCTCCCGACGCCTCGGCGATGCGGATCTCGACCATCTGCCGCGCGTAGTCCCACTCGTACACCGCCGACGCGACGTCCAGGCCCTCGTAGCACTGGAGGCGGATCAGGCGCCGCCCCAGCCCGCTCGCCAGGACCTTGGCGACCTCGGTCTTGCCGACGCCGGCTTCCCCCTCGAGCAGGAGGGGTCGCCCCAGGGTGAGCGAGAGGTGGATCGCCGTGGCGAGCGCCCGATCCGCGACGTAGGAGTGGGCCGCGAGGAGCTCCCGGACGGCCTCGACGGAGCCGGGCAGCCCTCCCGGCCCCGTCGCTGTCTCTGCCTCTCCTCGGTCAGTCACACGCCTCGACGGCCCGACGCGCCATCACGACGACGAGGTGCGCCCGGTACTCCGCGCTCGCACCGGAATCCGAGAGGAGGCCGTCGCGGGACACCGACATCCCGTCGAGGGCGCTCGCCGAGAAGTCGGCGGACAGCGCCGCCTCCAGCTCGGACGCCCGGAAGACGTTCCCTCCGGCGCCCGAGACGGCCACCCGCACGCCGTCCCCGAAGCGCGCGACCATGACGCCCACGATCGCGTACTGCGACGCCGGGTTGGGGAACTTGGCGTAGGCCGCGGCGTCGGGCACCGGAAAGCGCACGGCGGTGATGATCTCGTCGTCCTCGAGCGGCGTCTGGAACATGCCCTCGAAGAAGTCCTCCGCCGCGATCTCGCGCCGGTGGGTGACGACGGTCGCGCCCAGCGCCAGGAGCGCGGCGGGATAGTCGGCGGCCGGGTCGGCATGCGCCACGGAACCGCCCAACGTGCCCCGGTTGCGCACCTGCGGATCGCCGATCCGGCCCGCGAGGCGGGCGAGCGCGGGGATCGCCGCAGCCACCTCGGGGGAGGCCGCGACCTCCGCGTGCGTGCAGCCCGCCCCGACCACCAAGGCGTCGCCGTCCCGCTCGATGCCCTTCAGCTCTTCGAGACCGGCCAGCGACACGACCGCATCCGGCGTCGCCATCTCGAGCTTCATGAGCGGGATCAGGCTCTGCCCTCCGGCCATGAACTTTCCGTCCTCGGCTCGGCGTATGGCCTTGCGTGCCTCGGCGAGATCGTCCGGCCGATGAAACGCGAAGTCGTGCATCGTCTCGTCTCCTTTCGACCGGCTAGGCGCGGGCGGTCTGGATGGCTCGCCACACCCGCTCGGGCGTCGCGGGCATGTCGAGGTGCTCGATACCGTACTCGGAGAGCGCGTCCACCACCGCGTTGATGACGGCGGGAGGAACCCCGATCGACCCGACCTCCCCGACCCCCTTCACCCCGAGCGGATTGTGGGTGCAGTTCGTGATGTGGCGACCCGTCTTGAAGAAGGGCAGGTCGGCGGCTCTCGGCATGGTGTAGTTCATGTAGGAGCCGGTGATCAGCTGACCCGACGCGTCGTACTCGCAGGACTCGAGCAGCGCCTGCCCGATCCCCTGGGCGAGCCCGCCGTGCATCTGCCCGTCGACGATCATCGGGTTGATGACGCGGCCAACGTCGTCGGCGCACGCGACGCCCACCAGCTTCACCACGCCGGTGTCCGGGTCGATCTCGACCTCGACGACGTGCGCGCCGGCCGGGAACGTGAAGTTCTTCGGGTCGTAGAAGGCCGTCTCGTCGAGGCCGGGCTCGAGGCCCTCCGGGTAGTTGTGCGGCACGTACGCCGCGAGCGAGACCTCCGCCAGCGCCTTGGACTTGTCCGTGCCCGCGACCGTGAAGCTCCCGTCCTCGAAGACCACGTCCTCGGGCGACGCCTCCATGAGGTGGGCGGCGATCTTCTTGCCCTTCTCGATGATCTTCTCCGTCGCCATGTAGATCGCCGAGCCGCCGACCGCGAGCGAGCGCGACCCGTACGTGCCCATCCCGAACGCGACCTGGGCCGTGTCCCCGTGCACGACCTCCACCTGGTCGGCGGGGACGCCGAGCCGGTCGGACACGAGCTGCGCGAAGGTGGTCTCGTGGCCCTGACCGTGGCTGTGCGCCCCGGTGAAGACCGTCACGCTCCCGGTCGGGTGCACGCGAACGTGGCCCACCTCGAAGAGGCCCGCGCGCGCACCGAGCGCGCCCGCCACCGCCGACGGCGCGATGCCGCAGGCCTCCACGAAGGTCGAGACGCCGATGCCGCGCAGCTTGCCGCGGGCTCGTGCCTCCTCGCGGCGCGCGGCGAAGCCCTCGTAGTCGGCCAGCTCCAGCGCGGCGTCCAGCGTCGCGGGATAGTCGCCGACGTCGTACTCCAGCGCCACCGGGGTCTGGTAGGGGAACTGGTCGGGCTGGATGAAGTTCTTGCGCCGGAGCTCGACCGGATCCATCCCGAGCCGGCGCGCCGCCGTGTCGACCAGGCGCTCGATCAGGAAGGCCGCCTCGGGCCGGCCCGCGCCCCGATACGCGTCGACCGCCACCGTGTTCGTGAAGATCGCCTGGACGTTGGCGTAGATCGCCGGAGTGGTGTAGCACCCCGCGAAGAGCGTCGCGTACAGGTAGGTCGGCACCGCCGAGCCGAAGGTCGACAGGTAGGCGCCGAGGTTCGCCTTCGTGTGCACCCTAAGCCCGGTGAAGCGGCCGTCCGCATCCAGCGCCAGCTCCGCATGGGTGACGTGGTCGCGCCCGTGCGCGTCGGACATGAAGGACTCCGAGCGCTCGGCCGTCCACTTCACGGGACGCCCCACCCGCTTCGCCGCCCACGTGACGATCACCTCTTCGGCGTAGTGGAAGATCTTCGAGCCGAAGCCGCCCCCCACGTCCGGAGACACCACGCGCAGCTTGTGCTCGGGGATGCCCATGACGAACGCGCCCATGAGCAGCCGGATCACGTGGGGGTTCTGGCTGCTCGTGTAGAGCGTGTACGAGTCGGCGTTCGCGTCGTACTCGCCGATCGCCGCGCGCGGCTCGATCGCGTTCGGGATCAGGCGGTTGTTGACGATGTCGAGGCTCACCACGTGGGCGGCCGCCTCGAAGGCCGCGCTCGTGGCGGCCTCGTCCCCGATCTCCCAGTCGAAGCACACGTTGCCGGGCACCTCGTCCCACACCTGTGGGGCACCGTCCGCCGTCGCGTCGGCCGGGCTCGCGACCGCCGGCAGCGGCTCGTAGTCCACGTCCACGAGCGCCGCCGCCGCCTTGGCCTGGGACCTGGATTCGGCGATCACCACCGCGACCTGGTCCCCGACGTGGCGCACGCGGTCGACGACGAGGGGTGGATGGGGCGGCTCGATCATGGGGGAGCCGTCCTTGCTGTGGATCTGCCATCCGCAGGGAAGCCCTCCGATCCCGTCCTCCGCCAGGTCCTTGCCGGTGAGCACCGCCACCACTCCCGGCGCGCCTCACCCACCCGGCGCAGGATCTCTCCCTCTTCGAGCCTCTCCAGTTCCCACAGCGGCGCCCCACTGCGATCGAAGCGCCGCTCACTCATGCGCTGCTCGAGTACCGCCAGG
>JBFFWJ010000236.1:0-5847 GCA_041570315.1 Longimicrobiales bacterium
ACCTCGGCCAGATGCTCCACTTCATGAGCAGAACGGACCTGGTCGACGCGATGGCCGAGGTGCGGCACGCGTACGATCGGGTCCAGCTCGACCCGTTCCGCGTGAAGCCGATCGTGAGGCTCACCGGTGAGTTCTGGGCGCAAACGACCGAGGGCGCCGGCAACTTCCACATGCACCGCCTCCTGGAGCGGGAAGGCGCGGAGGTATTCGTCGATCGCACGCTCTTCACGCGCATCGCCTACATGCTGTTCCACCACCAGAGGCTGACGCGGGACCGCAAGGGGCTGCTCGACGGGAAGGGCCGGCTCGAGCACTACACGTGGTACTACCGCAAGCGGACGATGCTGACGCTGGCGGAGAGGATCCTGAAGCGTGAGAGCGACCGCCTCGTGGAGGCGATGGGCAACACGCTCCACCCCATGACCGACCACTACGAGCTCGAGCGTCTCGCCCGTCCGTTCTGGAACTGGCGCACCAGCTCCGGCGAGAGCCACCTCGAGATCGCCGAGAACATCTACTGCCACCAGCGCCACCTGTGTCACATGGTGCTGAGCCTCAAGCCGTTCACGTGCATGCCCGGCACGCAGTCGGACGCCGTCCAGGCGAAGGTGGTGGAGCGCTTCCCGGGCATGATCTTCCTTCCCATCGAGACCGGGGGCGACGGCGAGCTCATCGCTCACCGCCGCGTTCAGGTAGCCCTCGGAGAAGCGCATGTGAAGGCCCGCGAGGAATTCGCCGATGCGCTCACGGCAACGGGTCGGGGACTGGACGAGATGCGCTCGTTCGTCGACGACCGCCCGGAGCTCAGGCGCGCCTCCTACCCCTTGCCCCGACATGACGGCGTCGTGGGCCGAGCGGCGAACTTCGTGCTGCACGTGAGCGAGCTCATGCGGGCGCGGCCGGTGCGGGTTCGGGGCGTCGCCGCGTCGATGGCCCGTCGTCGGCCGAGGGCTACGGACGAGGTTCGGGCCTGAGCAGAGCCCGGTCGGTGCCGCCACGTCCGGCGACCGACGTGGCGGACCCGGACCCGGACCCGGACCCAGACCCGGACTCGGACCCGGCCTGGCAGGCGTCCCCGGCCCCGGGGCGTTCCGCGCGACCCAACCGCGCTGGCCCGGCCCTTCAGGAAGGGGGCCCCGCGACGGCCGGCCCCTGCAAGCAGGGCGTGCAAACGCCCGTTCCGGCGGGGGTGTCGAGCCGAAGCGTCGACCCGGAACGGGCGCTTACGAGGGAGCCACCGCGACGGAGCGATCCGCGGCGCCGTGCGTTCCTACCTACGACTCCACAGCTGGATGTCCGTCATGGCGATTCACACGCTCTGGGGGTTTGTGCCAGGCCAGGGGGGCCGCGACCCATTGCTATAAGGTTCGTGCCAAAGCGCGGGGCCCCGGAAAACCTGGAGTTTCGACCACGCCGGGGGCGGAATCTGTAGCTCGGCGTCGACAGCCTGTTGCGTCCCCGCCATAGCGCCGTGCGCTGCGGGGCATCCCGAGGCGGTCCGTGCGCGGCACGCAGGCTCCGGGAGCCCTCGCGTCAGGGGGAGCCTTCCCACGCCGGGGCCGACGATGCATCGTGGTAGGATGACCCGTTCCGACCGTCACCGCGTGACGCGGTCCGTGGCGAGCCTCTCGGCGGTGGTCGCGCTCGCGGGAGCGCTCCTCGCCGTCCCCGCGCCCTTCCCCCGGACGGACCCCGCCGCCGAGAGCTCGGCGTTTCGCTGGGATGCGGACCTGCTGTTCGCCGAGCTGGAGGGCGAGTTCGAGAGGGCCTCGGGCGGGGCCTCGGGCGACGCCGAGGCGGCGGTCGAGGCCCTCGAAGCGGAGGGCTACGCGATGCTGGCCGATGTCGTGGCATCGCCGGAGCCGCCGATCGCGGAGCTCGGCCGGCTGGCCAACCTCCAGTTCCGCCTCGCCGTGCTCGGGGCGGCGCACGCCCAGCTCCTGCCTCGCGTCCGGGACTTCGTCGTCCGTGCGCGGGTCGGGGTGACCGAGGCCGCCGGCTCGTGGCCGATGGACCGGACCACGCACGAGGCGCTCTACCGGATCGTGTACGGGGGCCGCATCGCCCTCGACGAGGCCCTGGTGCAGACGGGCGGCGACGCGCTGCCGCCGCTGCTCCACTTCCAGGACGTTCCGAGCGAGGCTCCGTCCATCGTCGTGGAGGGCGTCCGCGTGCACTCCGGTGACGTCCTCCTGTCGCGCGGCGGCGCGCCCACGTCGGCGCTCATCGCCCGGGGCAACGACTTCCCGAGCACCTTCTCGCACGCCGCGCTCGCACACGTGGACGCGGACACCGGAGAGGGGACGGTGGTCGAGTCGCTCATCGAGGCCGGCTCCGTCGTGACCACGGTCGACGAGTACCTGGCGAGCAAGAAGCACCGGATCCTGGTCCTCCGACTCGATCCCGGTCACCCGGCGCTGCGCGACGATCCGCTGCTCGCCCACCGGGCCGCGGAGTCGATCCTCGAGCGTGTGCGCGCCGAGCACCTCCCGTACGATTTCGCCATGGACTGGTCCGACACCGAGGCGGCCTTCTGCTCGGAGATCGTATTCCATCCGTACCGGGACCGTGGGGTCGGGCTGTGGCCGCTGCGCTCCCCGATGTCCGCGCCCGGGCTCGTGCGCTGGCTGGCGGCGATGGGCGTGCGCGAGTTCACCTCGCTCGTGCCCTCCGACGCCGAGCTGGATCCCCAGCTCCGGGCGGTGGCCGAGTGGCGGGACATGGGGGCGCTGATGGACTTCCGGCTGGACAACGCGATCACCGACGTGCTTCTCGAAGAGGCCGAGCGGGGCGCGCGCCTGGGGTATTCCTGGTACCGGCTTCCGCTCGCCAGGCTGCTCAAGGCGTACTCGGTCGCGCAGTCGCTGACGGGGCGGCGCCCGGTCATCCCGCGCGGCATGGAAGCGTCTACCGCCTTGCGGGTCGACGCGCTGGTGTCGACCGTCCACCCCCGGTTGAGGGCCGCGCTGCAGGAGCGGGCTGGGCGCTTTCGGGCGGAGCGTGGCTACGAGGCCCCCTACTGGGTCCTGGTGGAGCTCGCGAGGGAGGCGCTGAGGGCGGAGCGAGACGGCCTGCGGCCGGCGCTCACGCCCGGCTGAGCGGTGGATGCCGGTCGCCTCGCCGGGCCGGCCTCATCCCGCGATGCAGACGGCGTAGGCCCGCAGGCTGAGGAGGCCGTAGGGAGACGGATCACGGACCGTGACGGACCAGCTGTCTCCGGCGGGACGGTTTTCGGTCACGACGGCGTCGGTCGTGTTCTCGGGCTGGAAGAGCCACCAGAGGTAGCCCCCGGCCAGCGGCCGCTTGCCGGCCGGGCACGTGGCCGTCGCCTGGAACACCGAGGACGTGCGCGCGGCCGAGTTGGTGAACTCGACCACCTCGAGGCCCAACGCGGACGAGCCGACGGCCCCCTCCGCGATGTGCGCCGAGAGAACGGCGCCGTCCGCGAGCTTGGACGAGGTCACGGCGTCGTCCGCGATCGTGCTCTCGGTCACCGAGCCCTCCGCCGGCGCGCCGCCTTCGGTCCAGGAGAACTCGACGTGCCCGGGGTCGAGGCAGGACCCGGGGAGTCCGGGCTGACCGATCATGTAGATGGCGCCGACCCCCGGGACCCGGCAGGCGGTGAAGGTCGTCTGGGCCCAGCCGTCGGTGGGCGCGATCCCCATGGCGACGGCGGCGGCGACGAAGAGGACGCGGGTGGGCGTGCGGGACATGGTGTCGATCCTTCGAGATCTCAGTCGAGGTTCAGGCGCTGGCGGGCGTGTTGGAGATAGAGGGCGAGCACGCCCAGGAGCGCGGTATCCGTGCCGTTCGCGCCGCTCGTGGCCAGAGCGTCGTCGAGGCATGCCTGCACGCCGAGCACGTTGCCCGTGCGCAGGTCGGCGGAGCAGGCTTCCAGCAGCCCGTCGACCGTGGCGCGCGTCGCCGGGTCGAGCCCCCTGACGAGCGCGGCGAGGAACGGGTCGGTGAGGGTGCGCGAGACGCCCTCCAGGTCCGCCTCGACCGCCCGCATCGTCAGGGCTCCCGTGACACCCCCGGCCTCGGCCTCGACCCGGGCGGTTCCGGCCGCGAGCGCCGTGAGGAGCCCCGAGCCGCCGACCGCGGCGACGGCCGGCGCGCTCGAGGACCACGTGAAGCTCACGCCGGGCAGCGGTCCGCCCTCGGCGTCCGAGGCCATGGCGCTGAGCTGGATCGCACGCCCCACGGCGATGACGGAGTCGATCGGGGACGCGACGGAGATCGTGACGACCGCCTCGGCGAGGCCGGACCTGCACTCGCGATCGCCGGGGTCGCACACGCCGGTCGGCTCGGACGAGCACGACAGCGCGGCCCCCAGGAGCGCCATCCACAGGGGATGGCGGACGAGACGTGGTCCAGGGAGCATGCCGGTCCGGTGGAGGGGGCTGCGCTCGGCGCGGCCCCCGACCCCCGGGGCGCCGCGCGCGTCGATCGGTGCTTCTTGCTTCAATGTGCGTGAGCGGGTCGGCCGGCACCAAGCCCTGGTCCCGGTCGGACGCGGGCTCGGCGGGCCCGCGCGGGGCTCGGCTCGCTGCGCCTAGCGCCCCTCCGGGCCGACGACGATCTCTCCGCCCTTCATCACGAGCGCGACGTCGCGCAGCGCGCGAATCTCGCGGCTCGGATCCCCGCGGACCGCGACCAGGTCGGCGAGCAGCCCGACCTCGACCCGTCCCCGGTCGGCGAGCTCGAAGATCCCGGCGTTGCCGGCCGTGGCCGCATGCAGCGCGTCGGTCGCGCTCATCCCGTACTCGACCATCAGCTCCAGCTCCCGGACGTTGTCTCCGTGGCGGTAGACCCCGACGTCGCCGCCGAAGCAGATCCGCACGCCCGCGTCGAGCGCGACCCGAAAGCTCTCGCGCTTGGCGCGGATGCGCGCCGGCTCGGGGTCGACCCCGCTCCGCCAGCCGGCGTACCGGCTGATCGCATCCCCGGCCGCGAGCGTCGGGCAGAAGGCGACGTCGAGCTCGCGCATCAGGGCGAAGACCTCGGCCGTTGCGCCGTCGCCGTGCTCGATCGTGCGCACGCCGGCCCTGGCAGCGCGCTCCATCGCCTCGGCGGACGACGCGTGGGCGACCACGCGCCGCCCCGAGCTCTCCGTCACGCGCACCACGAGCTCCAGCTCCTCCTGCGTGTACGTGGGGCGCGCCTGCCCGTCGGGGCCCCATCGGTAGTCGGCGTAGACCTTCACCCAGTCGGCACCGTTGCCGATCTGCTCCCGTGTCGCGCGAACGAGCCCGTCGACGCCGTCCGCCTCCTCGGCTCCCTTGGGCAGCGCCCACTCCGGGGCCCCGCGCGGATTGTAGCTTCCGGTGGCGACCAGCGCGGGGCCGGAGACGAGCAGGCGCGGTCCGGGGATGACTCCCTTGTCGATGGCCGCCTTGAGCCCGACGTCGGCGTACCCGGCACCCTCCGACCCGAGGTCGCGCACGGTGGTGACGCCGGCGCGCAGGGTCTCCGCGGCGTGAACCGTCGCGCGCGCCACCCGCTCCCCGTGCGACTCGAGCAGGACCTGGTCGGCCCACGGCGTCTCGTCGTAGGGGTGCAGAAGGAGATGCGCGTGCCCCTCGATGAGGCCCGGCAGCAGGGTCGTGCCCGGCAGCGCGAGCTCGCGGCCCCCCGGCGGGAGCTCCAGGGAGGCGCCCACCCCCGTGATCGTCCCTCCGCGCACGAGCACGGTCCAACCCGCATGCATCGCGCGTCCGTCGTAGACGCGGTCGGGGCGCAGAAGCAAGGCGTCCTGCGCACCCGCCGGCGAGAGACCGCCCGACACGGCGGCGAGGAGAACGAAAAGGAGCTCGGTGGGGCGTCGCATCGGGGATCTGCGGAAGG
>JBFFWJ010000237.1:0-5844 GCA_041570315.1 Longimicrobiales bacterium
CCGGCCGGGGCCCGGCGCGCGGACGGAGCCGACCGGCGCGCCGGGGTCGGCGCTGCGGGCTTCAGAAGTACAGGAAGGTCTGTAGCTTGAACGAGTACTCCGAGTCGCCGGTCTGCGGGATGTAGTAGTCGAGGTTCACCCCGATCTTGCTCTTGCCCATCAGGTAGAGCATGACGCCGGGGGTCACCAGGGTGCCGCCGTCGTCGGCGACGTCCCCGTCAGGATCGGCCACGCTGATCCTCGCGAGCGGCTCGACCGCGATGAACCGGCCATCGTCGACCGGATGGTAGTACGAGGCGACCGCCTGGAAGGCCGTGAAGCGGCCGGCCTCGAAGTCCGCCGGGTCCAGAGACCGCCAGTTGTCGCCGCCGGCCAGCCCCGCCTGAAGGAGGAAGCCGTCCCGCCAGTCTCCCACCTGGACGTCCGCGCCCCACGCGAACGCGTTCTCGCTCTCGCCCTCGGCCGTCGGGGACAGGTAGTCGCGGACCCCGAGGTGGCCCGCGAGCACGATCCCGTCCGAGGCCTCGAAGGAGAGGCGGCCGGACACGGACTTGGCGTTGTCATTGTCGCGCGTGTTGACGCCCCGGCCGTTCGTCAGGGTCGCCATGTAGCTCAGCGCGCCCGACGTGCCCTCGATCCTCGCGCCGGCGTCACGGCCCACGAAGTCGAGCTCCTCGAGGAGCCGGCTGTACGAGCACACGGAGCCCACGCCGGTGCACTCCGAGTACCCGGCGATGCGCCCGTCCCGCTCGATGAGCGAGAGGTCGGTCGAGCTGACGAGCTCGAAAACGTCGAAGGCGCGCTTGAACTGGCCCATGCTCACCTCGAAGCCCTCGCTGAAGCGCAGCTTGGCGTAGGCGTCCAGCATGCTCGCACCACCGCCCGACAGCTCGGGCTGGATGCGGCCGGACAGGAACTCGTTGAAGGCCAGGTCGAAGGTGAGGCGAGCGCGTCGGACGAAGAAGTCGCTCGCGGCCTCGCCTATCGAGGACGTCTGGTACTGCGCGTGCAACCGCCCGCCCACCGTGACCGACGCCGCGCGCGGCGAGATGGAGATCTGAGCCGAGGCGTCCACCGCCGAGCCCAGGGCCAGGAGCCCCAGCGCGAGCGCAGGCAAGATCGAAGTCCGTGGCATGTATGAGCCCCCCTGAGAGAGTCCGGTTCCAACCGCGGCCCCTGATGGCGCGGTCGCACAAACGTGACCGCCCCGATAGCGAACGCCAACGGCACCGCGCCCAAAACGTGCGCCCGTTACCGGCCCGTTACAGGTCTGCTGCACAGATGTGGAAAAGCGGGCCGTCCTTACATGGCCCTGCGCAGCACGGCACGGACCCGCGCCATGAACCGGGTCTCGTCCACCGACTTGTCGACGTAGTCGTCGGCGCCGGCCTCGAGCAGCTCGGCCTCGAGCTCGTCCGAGCCCTTCCCCGTCCGAATCAGGACCGGGAGCGCGGAGGTGTCCACGGAGCCGCGGATCCGGTCGAGCACGTCGCGCCCGTCCAGACCGGGCATCGCGAGGTCGAGAACCACGAGGTGGAAGTCCGGGTTCTCCCCGAGACGGTCGAGCGCCCGGTACCCGTCCTCGGCCTCCTCCACGTCGTAGCCGTCGCGCTCGAGCACGGTCCGCATCAGCAGGCGCGCCTGCTCGTCGTCGTCGACCAGCAGGATGCGGGGCGGGCCCGTCACGACGTCGCCCTCCGGCTGCTCCACCCCCTGACCCAGCACGCGCTCGACCTCGACGAGCGTCGTGCGGCCCTGGAGGACCCACTCGAGGCCGACCTCGTGCAGGGTGCGCATCCCGCCCCGCTGGGCCACGCGCATGAGCGTCGCCCAGCCCTTGCGCTGCTCGATCGCCTGAGCGAGGCGGGGACCGCCCACCAGGACCTCGTTGACGGGCAGCCGCCCGCGGTACCCGGTGAAGCCGCAGTCCGTGCATCCGACGGCGCGCACCACGGGCTCGACTCCGTGGCGCTCGCTCAGGCGCTGCTCCTCGGGGGTGAGCTGCCCCTGAACCGGCTCCGCGCAGGCGGGGCACACGCTGCGCAGGAGCCGCTGAGCGATCGAGCCGCGCAGCACCTGGGCGATGGTGCTGTGCTGCAGCCCCAGGTCGGCGAGACGCGTCACGGCGGAGACCGCGTCGTTGGCGTGCACCGTGGTCAGCACGAGGTGACCGGTCAGCGCCGCCTGTGCCGCCGTGACCGCCGTCTCCTTGTCACGGATCTCTCCCACCAGGATGACGTCGGGGTCCTGGCGCAGCATCGCGCGCAGCGCGCTCGCGAAGGTCATCCCCTGCTTCGCCCGCACCTGGGTCTGCGTGATGCCGGCGAGCTCGTACTCGACCGGATCCTCGACCGTCATGATGTTCACCTTGCCGTCTGCGAGCTCGCGGAGGGCGCCGTAGAGCGTCGTGGTCTTTCCGGAGCCCGTCGGTCCGGTGACGACGATCACGCCGTCCCGGAACGCGAGCATGGCCCGCAGCCGCTCGAGCTCGGGAGCGGCGATGTCCAGCTCGTCGAGCGACACCGAGCTGCTCGAGTCGAGCACGCGGATCACGCACTTCTCGGCGCCGCCCGCGGGAATCGTCGACACCCTCAGGTCGTAGCTGCTCGTCTTGACCTGGACGCGGGCCTTGCCGTCCTGGGGCCGGAGCCGATCGGCGATGTCGAGTCGTGACATCACCTTGACCCGCGAGATGATCCGGTTGAGCGCCGCCATCGGCAGGTCCATGTGCTTGCGCAGGACGCCGTCCACACGGTAGCGGACGGCGCCGAGCGGGCGGCCCGGCTCGATGTGGATGTCGCTGGCTCCCTGGGTGATCCCGTCGTGAATGATCAGGCTCGTGAGGCGGACCACCGGCGCCGCGGCTGCGTCGTGCTCGGAAATGGACTCCGGGCTCACCTGCTCGACGAGCTCGACGGCTCCCTCGTCGAGGGCGTCCACGTCCATCCCGCCGAGCAGCGTCTCCACCGCCCTCTCGGGAGAGAAGCGCGCGTCGAGCGCCTCCTGGATCGCACCGGGAGAGGCCACCTGGAAGTGGGGCGTGCGTCCGGTGCTGAAGCCGAGGGCTCGCTCGGCCTCCACGTTCGTGGGATCACAGGTGGCGACGACCAGGTGGCGCTCGTCCTCGACGATCGGGAAGACGAGGTGCTTGCGCGCCATCGTCTCGGGGATCAGCCTCGCGGCGTTCGGGTCGGCCGTCGCCAGGTCGGCCACGCCAAGGCGGAAGTACTCCGCCACCAGGGCGGTGAGCTCCTCGTCCGTGAGGCGAAAGGCCCTCGCCACCACGCTCCAGGCGTCCTGCACCGCCGCGCCGGGTGGGACCTCGGGGCGGCGGGGCCCGCCGTGTCCGGCGCGCTCCGCGATCCGGACCAGCCAGTGCACGGCCACCCGCCGCGTCTCCCGACCGACCTCCGTCGTATCGCTCATCGGTCCCTGAGCGCCGCGGCCCGCTTGCCGTGCTTCTCTCGGTACATCGCGCTGTCCGCCTCGGCGACCAGGTCCTCCAGGCGCACCCTCGGATCGTCGTCGTGATGAGCCATGCCGATGCTGACGGAGAGCTGGAAGGGCTCCGGACTCGAATCGTTGAAGTCCACCACACCCTCTCGCAGCCGCTCGACGAGCGACTCCGAGCTCTCGTCGGCCGCCTCCAGCGCGAGGACCCCGAACTCGTCGCCGCCCAGGCGCGCGATGATGTCGGAGCGACGAAAGGTGGCGCGCAGGATGTCGGCCACCTTGAGAAGCGCCCGGTCGCCGACGTGATGGCCGAGCGAGTCGTTGATCGTCTTGAAGCGGTCCAGGTCGAGGTAGACCATCGTGACCCCGCGGCCCGTCCGCCTCGCGAGCTTGAGGTACTGCTCGCCGAGGTCGCCGAAGCCGCGCCGGTTGTAGAGGCCCGTGAGATCGTCGATCAGCGAAAGGCTGCGCAGCGCCGAGAAGAGTCGGTGCCGCTCGATCGCGTGCCGCACCGAGCGGACCAGCATCGCCGCTCCGATCTCGCCCTTCACCAGGCAGTCCTGGGCGCCGGCCTGCACCGTGGAGACCGCCGCCTCCTCGTCCGGCTCGTCGCTGAGCACGACGATCGGCACGTCCGGCGCGAAGGCGTAGGCCCGGTCGAAGGTCACCATGCCCCTGCTGTCCGGGAGGTCCAGGGAGAGGAGGATGGCGTCGAACCCGCCCTGCGCGAGCCGGGCCAGGGCCTGGCTCAACTCACCGACCCACTCCACGTGGAGCTCTCCGACCCGTGCGTCCGCCAAGCCCTCGCGCAGCTCGTCGACGTACCCCTCGCTCGCCTCGACGAGCAGGATCTTGATCGGTCGGTGCTGCAAAGAGACTCACCCCTGGGATGGTACGCCCCACTCGGACACTCTCGCGGCGCACGGTCCCGAGCGTCCGCCGTGGGCTGCAACTCCGATCACAAGGTAATGCGCGCCCGTCCACGAAGACCACTGAAACGTTGCCCGGGAGAACGAAAAACGGCCGAAGACAAGGGCCTCGGGCGGGGCGCCGACCCGACACGTTCGCTGGGATCGAGGTCGGGCTGAGCAGCGCCGGGAGCGCCGCGGGCCGACCCCGGCCGTCAGCGCTCCGGATCGAGCGGCAGGATCATCCGTGCGGTGGCGCCCTTCCCGTCGCCGCGGTTCTCGAGCTGGAGGCTCCCCCCGTGGCCCTCGGCGATCTGCCGGGAGAGCACGAGGCCGATGCCCGAGCCCCCCTGCTTGGTCGTGTAGAAGGGAACGAAGAGGTTGCCCGTGTCGCCGAGGCCCGGCCCCTCGTCCTCGACCAGGAGGTGGAGCTTGTCGTCGCGGATCCGCCAGGTCAGCCGAACGTGCTCGCCCCTCGCCTCCAGCGTCGCGTCCACCGCGTTTCGGATCAGGTTGATGAGCGCCTGCTCGAGCTGGTCCGGGTCGGCGTGGATCGTCACGTCGTCGCCTCCGACGACCTCGATCTCCATGCGCGTGTCCAGCTGCGCCAGGCCATGCACGAGCGGTGAGACCCGCACGGTGCTCAGCTCCGGCGCCGGGAGGCGGGCCAGCCTGGCGTAGGACGCCATGAAGCGCCCGAGCCCCTCGGCCCGGCTCGTGATCACCTCGAGCCCGCGCTCGACGTCCTCCCCGATGTCCTCGGGGAGCGCGCTGCGCCTCAGCATCCCCTGGAGGCTTCCCGCGATCGACTTGATGGGAGCGAGCGAGTTGTTGATCTCGTGGGAGAGCACCCGGATGATGCGCTTCCAAGCCTGGCGCTCCTCCTCGCGCAGGGCGCGGCTCAGGTCCGAGAGCGCGATGAGCTGGAGGCGCGACCCCTCCTGCCTCACCACGCTGCGCCGCAGCTCCCAGCGCCCGGCACCTCCCGGAAACGACACCTCGAGCGTGCGTGGCGCGACTCCGGTGAGCGTGTCGGACAGCCTCAGCTCCGTCGCGGTCTTGCCGATCAGGCGCTCGGCGGGCTGGGCGAGGAGCTGCTCGGCGGTCCGGTTGACGATGCGCAGCGTCTCGTCGGGATCGAAGGCGAACACCGCCACGTCGATCTCCTCCAGCACCTTTCGCAGCGTCTCCGTCGCCTCCACGGCGCCGAGCCTCTGGTGGCGCAGGATCTCCTCGAGCGCGTTCAGCTCGAGGTAGGCGAGCGACAGCGGATCCGACCCGTGGGTCACGCGCGCCCGGATCGAGAAGTCGCCCTCGCGCAGCGCCGCCAGCATGTTGGCCAGCGTGCCCAGCGGGCGGATCACCTGCTCACGCAGGGCCACCGTGCTCCCGATCCACAGCGACAGGACCGCCACGGTCGCGGTCCACTGGACCCTCGGCGAGTAGGCGCCGAGCCAGAGCAGGAGGAGCGCCACCCCCGCCC
>JBFFWJ010000238.1:0-5816 GCA_041570315.1 Longimicrobiales bacterium
AGTCCGCGTGCTCGGCCCGAACTGCCCGGGCCTCATCTCTCCGGGAAAGGCGAAGGTGGGCATCCTCCCCGCGCAGATCGTGATGGAGGGGCCGGTCGGCGTGGTGTCGCGCTCCGGAACGCTCACCTACGAAGCGGTCTTCCAGCTCACCAGCGTAGGGCTGGGGCAGACGACCTGCGTGGGGATCGGGGGTGATCCGCTCATCGGCACGAGCTTCATCGACTGCCTGGAAGCCTTCGAGGAGGACGACGACACGACGGCGATCGTGATGATCGGCGAGATCGGCGGGACCGACGAGCAGGAGGCGGCGGCCTTCGTGCGAGAGCGCGTGTCGAAGCCGGTGGTGGGGTTCATAGCCGGCCAGACCGCTCCCCCGGGGCGTCGCATGGGTCACGCGGGCGCGATCATCAGCGGCTCGGCGGGTACCGCCGAGGAGAAGATCAAGGCCTTCGAGGACAACGGTATCGCGGTCGCCCGGCGGCCGGCCGACATCGTTGGGCTCGTGCAGGACGCTCGGGCGTAGCGCAACGCGGAGGCTCGGGGGGTGCCCCGCGCTCTCCTGGCGCCACGCCACGGCGAGAGAACCCTCTGAAGGGAGGGAAGCGAAGGATGGACACCGACGACAGACCTCCCATACTCGTAGCCGACGCGCTCGAGCCCATCCGCTACCGGGTGTACCCGGAGACACCGCTGACGGAGGTCGTGGACCTCATGGTGCGCCGACGGGTCCACGCGCTGCCGGTGGTCGGGGAGAGCTTCGAGGTGCTCGGTATCATCACGGCGGGGGACGCCCTCGATCTGGTGCTCAAGGCGCGTCCGGGCGAGGAAGGTGGCGCGCGGGGCGGCAAGGCGCTCGCGGCGCGGGACGTGATGACGCGCTCCGTGCTGTGCGTGTCCGAGACGCAGGAGCTCAGGGACGCCGCCCAGATGATGGTACACCGTGACGTGGAGCAGCTCCCGGTCGTGCGCGAGGGGGAGCTCATCGGTCTGATTACCAGAGACGCGATCCTGAGGGCCCTTCACCTGGGCCCTCGCGACGACGACGAACCAACAGGGGATTCATGAGCCTCACGCTTGCGATCATCAAGCCGGATGCAGTCGGCTCGGGCAAGGCGGGAAAGATCCTGGCCCATCTGGAGGACGCCGGCTTCACGGTGCGCTCCCTCAAGCTGGTCTCGCTCAACCGGGCGCAGGCCGGGGCGTTCTACGCCGTACACGAGGGGCGTCCCTTCTACGACGAGCTCGTCGAGTTCATGACCTCGGGGCCCGTGATCCCGTTGGTCCTGGAGGCGGACGGGGCGGTGGCGATGCTCCGCGAGACGATCGGCGAGACAGACCCTGCGGAGGCGGCCGAGGGTACCATCCGCAGGCTGTACGCGGAGTCCAAGGGTCGGAACGCCATCCACGCCTCGGACTCGGACGAGAACGCGGCGAAGGAGATCTCCTTCTTCTTTTCCGAATACGACCGGCTGGGGATCACCCGCGGTCCCTAGTGGCCGCGCCACCCTCGATGCTCGACGATCATCCGTTACAGGCCACGAGTGGAGTGTTTCCGGTGTTTCGTGCACGCCGAGCGTGGGGAGGCGCGGCGACGCCACTCCACTAGACAATCCACGCCTTCAGGCTAGGTTTTACGACTATGCTCAAGGTGGATCTCGGGCAGCTCCGGCGAGAGGGCGGGGTGCTCGTCGAAGTCCGGGTTCCGTCGGATGACGCGCTCTGGCACGATTCCGAGCTGGCATGGGCCGGAGACGTGGACGTGCGTCTCTCGGTGTCGCTCGCGGGCACGGGCGAGATCGTGGCGCGAGGCCGCGTCGAGGGAGTGCTGGACCAGGAATGCAGGCGATGCCTGAGCCCGGTCCGCACCGGGTTCGCGGAGGACCTCACGATGGTCTTCGTCGCGGGTCCCGAGCTGGAGGGGGGTGAGGGCGGGGACGCCTATGCCTTCGACGCCGGTGCGCCCGAGCTGGACTTGAGCGAGGCAGTGCGCGAGGAGACCATCCTTGCCGTCAACCCGTACGTTGTGTGCGATCCGGAGTGCCGGGGCCTCTGTCCGCGCTGCGGCACCAACCTGAACGAGGGCGAGTGCGAGTGCACCGCGGAGGAGGCCGACCCGAGGTGGGCGGCGCTCCGGGCCCTCAAGGACAAGTGAATCGATCATGGCCGTTCCGAAGAAACGGACGTCGAAGCAGCGCAAGAGGAAGCGTCGTACGCACTACAAGGCCGAAGACGTGCCGGTCCACACCTGCCCGAAGTGCGGCGACCCGAAGGTCCCCCACCGGGTGTGCCCGAGCTGCGGGCACTACAGGGGAGAGCGGGTTCTCGACGTCGAGCTCGACTGATTCCGCGCGCTCGCAGGCGTCGTGCCGAAGGTCGGCCGGTATCCGCGTCTCCGGTCGAGAGGCCGAGGGAGGGGTAGATGGCGGTGCGCGTAGCACTCGACGCCATGGGCACGGATCACGCGCCCCGCCCCGAGATCGCGGGTGCTCTCCAGGCCCTGGCGGAGCTGGAGTCGGACATCGAGATCGTGCTCGTCGGGGACGAAGACGTCATTCGAGCGGCGCTCGCGGAGCACGAGAGCGTTCCCGACCGGCTCACGATCCGCCACGCCCCGGATCGGGTGACGGCCGCGGACCCACCTGCATACGTGATCCGGCGCAAGCCCGCATCCTCCATCGTCGTCGGGCTCAAGATGCAGGAGCAGGGCGAGGCGGACGCCTTCGTGAGCGCCGGCTCGACCGGGGCCGTCATGGCCACGTCGCTCTTCACGCTCCGGCCACTGCCCGGAGTGGACCGGCCACCCGTCGGAGCCATCCTCCCGACGGCGGGCCGGCACTGCCTTCTCCTCGACGCGGGCGCGAACATCGACTGCAAGCCGCACCATCTCGTGCAGTTCGCGCACCTCGGCAGCATCTATGCCCGGGACGCGATGGGCCGGCCCGAGCCGCGAGTCGCCCTGCTCAGCATCGGTGAGGAGCCGGAGAAGGGGGACGAGCTTACGATCGAGGTCCACGAGCTGCTGGCTGCCGAGGGCGGGATCAACTTCATCGGCAACATCGAGGGCCGCGACATCGTGCACGGGGCGTGCGACGTCGTGGTCTGCGACGGGTTCGTCGGCAACGTCCTCCTCAAGTTCTACGAGGCGGTTGCGGGCTACATCGTGGGGCTCCTGAAGCCCAAGCTGGAGCAGCTCGACCACGTCGTGGAGCTCGACCACGTCTTCCGCGTGCTCGACTATGCGGAGTATGGCGGTGCGCCGCTCCTCGGCGTGGGCGGCGTGTCGATCATCTGTCACGGTGAGTCCACGCCGAAGGCGATCCGAAACGGCGTCGCCGTCGCCGTGCGCTCCGTGCGCTCCGACCTCGTCAAGCACAGCGCCGAAGACGTCTCCCGGTCGGAGGAGACCGCATGAGGACCCCCCAGCCGCAGGTCGAGGTGGTGGCGACCGGCCGATTCCTCCCGGACCAGGTGGTCACGAACGACGATCTCGCCGGGCGGCTCGATACCTCCGACGAGTGGATCCGGACACGCACCGGGATCCGAGAGCGGCGCATCGCGCCCGACCACGTCTGTGCCGCCCACATGGGGGCCGAGGCCTCGCGCATCGCGATGGAGCGCGCCGGCGTCGAGCCGGGCGAGGTGGACGTCGTGATCCTGTCGACCGCGACGCCGGACCGGCTGCTGCCGGCGACGGCGTGCGACACCCAGGCGCTCCTCGGGTGCACGAACGCGGTCGCGTTCGACATCACGGCCGCCTGCTGCGGATTCCTGTATGGCCTGATCCTCGCGGAGGGCCACATCGCGGCGGGGCGCGGCGAGATCGCGCTCGTGATCTCGGCGGAGAAGATGAGCGCCATCCTCGACTGGGAGGATCGGACCACCTGCGTGCTGTTCGGCGACGGGGCCGGTGCGGCCATCCTCCGCGCCTCCAACGGATCCGGCCGAGGGATCGTGTCGAGCCACCTGCGCTCCGACGGGACGCTGGCGGACCTGCTGTTTCGGCCGGGCGGCGGGGCGGTCGACCCGATCAGCCAGAGCATGCTGGACGAGGGACGGCATCTCCTGCACATGCACGGCCGAGAGATCTTCAAGAACGCCGTCCGCTCGATGGCCGAGGCCTGCCACCTCGCCCTGCACGGAGCCGGGATGACGGCCGCCGACGTGGACCTGCTCGTTCCGCACCAGGCGAACATCCGGATCATCGAAGCGACGGCGAAGTACGCGGGCATCCCGATGGAGCGTGTGTTCGTGAACGTGGACCGCTACGGGAACATGAGCTCGGCCACCGTGCCGATCGCGCTCGACGAGGCCCTCGAGGAGGGGCGTGTGGGACCCGGCTCGAACGTGCTCTTGACCGCCTTCGGCGCCGGGCTCACGTGGGGCGCCATGACCCTGCGACTGTAGACACACGGATCGGTCGGGAGTCGCCATCTCATGTCCCTCGGATTGATCTTCCCCGGTCAGGGCTCGCAGCACGTCGGGATGGCCGCGGCGCTCGCGGACGCCGAGCCGGAGGCCGCGGCGGTCCTGGAGCGAGCGGACGAGGTCCTGGGCTTCTCGCTGTCGCGCATGATGGCCGAGGGGCCCGATGACGAGCTCACGGCCACGAAGAACGCCCAGCCGGCGCTCCTCACCCACTCCGTCGCGGCATTACGCGCCGTCGCGTCCCGCATCGGACCGGTCGCCTTCGCGGCCGGCCACTCCCTGGGCGAGTTCAGCGCGCACGTGGCGGCCGGAACGCTCGCCTTCGAAGACGCCCTGGAGGCGGTCCGGCTGAGGGGCGAGCTGATGTACGAGGCCGGACTCGAGCGCCCGGGGACGATGGCGGCGGTGCTCGGGCTGTCCGATGACGAGATCGAGCAGGTGTGCCGACGGGTCCGACGCGGGGTCTGCGTGCCGGCGAACTACAACACGGAGGGTCAGGTCGTCCTGAGCGGCGACGTGTCCGCCGTGGAGGAGGGGATGGAGCACGCCCAGGCGGCGGGTGCCAGGAAGGTCGTGAAGCTGAATGTGTCGGGAGGGTTCCATTCCGTCCTCATGGAGCCCGCTGCCGAGGGCCTGCGTGCGCGCCTCGAGTCGCTCGTCTTCCACGATCCAGCCTTCCCCGTGATCTCCAACGTCACGGCGGAGCCGGTCACCTCCGGTGCCGAGGCACGCGAGCTCCTGGTCCGCCAGCTCACCTCGGCCGTGCGCTGGCGGGGCTCGGTCGAGACGATGGTGGGCGCGGGGACCGATCGCTTCCTCGAGCTGGGCCCCGGAACGGTCCTGTGCGGCCTCAACCGCCGGAACGCGCGGGGCGTCCCGTGCACACCCATCGGCGAGCCCGCCGACCTCGGCGTCCTCGACAGCCCCGGAAAGACATGAGCACACGTGAGCTGGAAGGAACGATCGCAGTGGTGACGGGGGGATCTCGGGGCATCGGCCGAGCGATCGCAGGCGCGCTGGCCGAGGGAGGCGCGAGGGTTGCGGTCGTGGCGCGCGACGGGGAGCGCGCATCCGCGGCCGCGGCCGAGCTCCCGGGTACGGGGCATGCGGGCTACGCATGCGACGTGGCGAATCCCGGGCAGGTCCAGGAGGCGGTGAGCCGGATCGAGGGCCAGCTCGGGCCCGTCGACATCCTCGTGAACAACGCGGGCATCACCCGAGACAACATCCTGGTCCGCATGAAGGATGAGGAATTCGATGAGGTGATCGCAGCCAACCTCAAGGGGGCATTCAACTTCATCAGGGCACTCAGCCGGGGGATGATGAAGCGGCGCAGCGGTGCGATCCTCAACATCACGTCGGTGGTCGGATTGATGGGCAACGCGGGGCAG
>JBFFWJ010000239.1:0-5805 GCA_041570315.1 Longimicrobiales bacterium
ACGCGATACGCCGAAAGAGTAGCGTTCTTGCGGCTTCCTGGGTGTCGCCGCACACCCCGCGCGCAGCTCCTCAAGCCGCCTCCGCGTCCCACCGGGGCGCGTCGCCCCAGAGAGTCTCGAGCTGGTAGAAGGCGCGGGCATGCGGGTGGAAGACGTGCACCACGAAGTCCACGTAGTCGATCAGGACCCAGCGCCCCCCCCGAAGTCCCTCGACGTGCTGCGGGCGCACCCCCTCCTTCTTGAGTTCCTCGACCACGTGGTCGGCGATGGCCTTCACCTGCACGTCCGACGTCCCGCTCGCGAGCACGAAGTAGTCGGTCGCCGTCGAGATTCCGCGCAGGTCCAGCACGCTGACGTCGTGGCCCTTGCGCTCGAGCGCCAGCTCCGCCGCCTGCCTGACCGCCGTGGGGAAGCCCTCCACGTCCGCGAGGCGCACGCTCATGCCCGTCTTCAGGCGCCCTCTCGGTCCACGCGCACCTCGATCGGAACCTCGACCTCCCTGTGCAGGTGGATCAGGACCTCGCTCGCGCCCAGGACCTTGATGGGCTCGTCGAGGACGACCGCCCGCTTGTCGAGCTCGAAGTCGAGCCCCATCGCGTTCGCCTGCTCCGCGATGTCGGCGGCGGTCACCGAGCCGAAGAGCTTGCCGTCCTCGCCGGCGCGCTCGCGGAACGACAGGGCCATGCCCTCGAGCTGCGAGGCTCGGCGCCGGGCCTCGAGGAAGTCACGCCTGGACCGCTCCTCGGCCTTGGCCTGCTCCTCTTCCAGGCGGCGCATGTTGGCTTCGCTGGCCACGTAGGCGAGGCCCTGAGGGATCAGGTAGTTGCGGCCGTACCCCGGCCTCACCTGAACGACCTCGCCCGCCTCGCCTAGGTTCTCGACGTCCTGCTTGAGGATGAGCTTCATCGTTCCTCCTTGTCTCTCTCGTATCTCAGGCGGCCGGACCCCCCGCGCGCGCGCGCAGGTCCAGCCACGTGTCTCCGATTCCGATCACGATCGCGACGCCGAGCACGACCGGCGCCGCGAAGAAGACGCCCAGCGCGAAGAGCGCATACCCTACGAACGACAGCCCGCCGCTCACGAACAGGAAGACACCGGCTCCCCGCAGGGCATACAGGCCTCCCATGAAGACGACCGCGTTGGCGCCGACTCGCGTGAGCGCATCGCCCCAGCGGGTCACCAGCAGCAGCAGCCCCCCGATCAGGAGCCAGACGAGGTGGTCGTTGAAGCGGAAGCCCGAAACCGGGCCGAGGCCCGGGCCTTCATCCCCCGCCACTCGGCTCACGATCCACCAGGCGACGCCCAACGCCGCCATGGACGCGAGCGACAGCATCGCGGGAAAGACCGCCGCCTGGGTCTCCGCGAGCTCGTACATGGCGGCCGCGAAGGCGGGCGACAGCGGACGCCCCTCGCGAAGCACGCTCAGCGCGTCCACGGTCGAAGCGACCGCGGCCCACACGCCGTCCTGGATCGCCCAATCGAGAGCGGCCCACGCGCCGCTTCGCACCGCGAGGAGCGCCGCCCCCGCCGCGGCGGCGCCCAGAACGGCGCCGAGCGTCCGCGTGGAAAGGCGCAACTCCGGAAGAGCCAGCGTCAGCGCGGTGAACGAGCCGGCCAAGAGGAGCGCCCAGGCCCGCTCGACGAACCAGAGCCCGTCCTGGACTCCCGATCCGACGACCAGCACGGCCAACACCCACAGAGCCAGCGCAGCCCCCCCCCGCGCGCGCCTCAGCAGGAGGATCAGCAGGAGCGGCACCGCCACCAGCACGCCGGGCCGCACGACGGACAGCGCGAGCACGGCCCCGAAGAGCGCCAGCGCCCGGAGCCACCCACGCGCCGCCGCGGGACGCGCCGCTTCCACTCGCCCTGCCTCGCCGGATTCCGTCAACGCTCTCTACGCGTCGTGGCGGCGCGTGTACGGAAGCAACGAGAGGTACCGGGCGCGCTTGACCGCCCTGCCCAGCTGCCGCTGGAACGCGGCGGTCACCTTCGTCGTGCGCTTGGGGAGGATCTTGCCCTCCTCGGTGACGAAGTGCGACAGCGTCGCCACGTCCTTGTAGTTCAGGATCTCCACGCGCGGCCCCTCCATGCGGCGCCGGCGGCCCCGAGAGCCCTGGAACTCGGGGGGGGCTCCCGTGGGGGAGGCCTCCTCGTCGTCGGCTTCCGCGCGCTCGTCCTCGTCCTCGTCGTCCTCGTCTTCGTCGTCGTCCCGCGCTCGCGCGCGGACCGGCACGTCCGCCATGACCGACTGGCCGGTCGTGGGCTCCCCCTCGTTCAGCACCAGGAGATAGCGCAGGACCTCCTCGTCCAGCTTGAGCAGCCGCTCGAACTCGGGGAGCGCCTCCACCGCCGCGGTGAACTGAGCGACGACGTAATAGCCGCTGCCCTGCTTGCTGATCGAGTAGGCGAGCTGGCGGGTACCCCAGTGATCGACGGCGGAGACCTCACCGCCGTGCGCGGTCGCGAGCTCGTGGAACTTCTCGAGCTTCGCGGTGACAGCGCCCTCGTCGAGCGCCGGGTCGAGGATGTAGACGACCTCGTAGAGCCGCATGTCGGATTCCCTCGGTCCGTTGGTGAGTCACGGGCTCCGGTCCCGGAGGCCTCGCTGCGGCGCCAGGCGCTCGGGCGGAGCGGGATGGATGTCGACGGCCCGGATGACCCGGGCGCGAGCAAAGCTAGCCGAAGTCCACAGGTCGGGGAAGCGCGATCACCGCCGCGTCGCTCGGCCTGCGGCGGCCCGCTGCGCCGCAGGAATCAGGCGCGCGTAGCGCTCGAGGCCCCAACGCGCCTCCTCGACGTCGAGCCGTTCCCGATTCGTGTGCGCGTAGTGCTCCTCACCGGGCGCGAAGCCGACCGTGGGGATCCCGTGAACGCCGCACGACCAACCCCCGTCGGTCGCGAACCTCCAGGGTCTCACCGCCGCCGGGCCGGCGCCGCCATCCCTTCGTCCGACGGCATCCGCGGCCGCACGCACCACGGGGTCGTCGTCGGCCATCAGGAACCCGGGCGTGAACAGGTTCCGTTCCTCGACCAGCCCGGTGTAGGTGCTCTGCCGCTCGGAGGCCATGCGCACCTCGTATCCGAGTCCCTCCGGCACGGCCCCCACGCGCGCCCCGATCGCCTCCCGCACGCGCGCGAGGAGCGACGCGTCGTCGTCGCCCGGGAGCACCCGCCAGTCGACCGTGAGCACCACCGAGTCGGGGATCACGTTCCTGCTCTGGGGGAGCACGTCCACCATCGTGGCGACGAGGCTCGCCGCACCGAGCACCGGATCGGTCTCCTGCCGGGCCGCCAGATCCCGCACCGCGGCGAGGACGTCGCCCAGGAGGTCGAGCGCGTGCCTGGCCTGCGAAGGAACGCTCGCGTGACCCGCGACGCCGTGAATCGCGACCTCCAGCTCCGCCCGACCCCGGTGCCCGATGCACACGTCCCCATGGGTGGCCTCGCCGATGATCACGACGCCCGGGTCGATCGATCCCGACTCGAGCAGGTGCTTCATGCCCAGCCCGCCCCGCTCTTCCAGAACGGTATGCGCCACGATCACGTCGCCGGGGGTGCCGCCGGCCGCGGCCGCCGCCGCGTACGTCTGGAGCGCCAGCGGCCCCTTGATGTCCATCGCACCCCGTCCGTGCAGGTAGCCGTCCCGCACTTCGCCCGAGAAGGGGGGAACCTCCCACTCCGAGTGATCGCCCTCGGCGACCACGTCGAGGTGGCAGTTGAGGAGCGCCGCGGGCGCGTCGCCCCGTCCCCGCGCGACCCCGATGACGTTCCCGGCCGCGTCGATCCGCACGTCCTCCAGCCCCAGCGCCTCCATCTCGTCTCGCACGAGGCGGGCCACGTCCGCCTCCTCTCCCGGCAGCCCCGGAGTCCGGATCAGCTCCGAGGCGAAGGCGAGCGCGTTCTCGAAGGAGGGATGCTTGGCCATCGGAGGGCTACCCGAACAGGCTCTGCCACACGCCGGCGAGCCACGAGGACTGCGCGCCGACGTCGAGACCCCACACCCGAGCGAACCAGGGCGCGAGGACCAGCGAGACGACGCTCATGAGCTTGATGAGGATGTTCAGCGACGGACCCGACGTGTCCTTGAACGGGTCGCCGACGGTGTCTCCGACGACCGCAGCCTTGTGCGCATCGGAGCCCTTGCCGCCGTACGCTCCACCCTCGATGTACTTCTTCGCGTTGTCCCATGCGCCGCCCGCGTTGGCCATGAAGAGCGCCATCAGGACGCCGGTGACGGTGGCGCCCGCCAGCAGTCCGCCCAGCGCCTGGACGCCGAGGAAGCGCCCCACGACCACCGGGGCGAGCACGGCGGTCACACCGGGCAGGATCATCTCCCGCAGCGCGGCCCGCGTCGAGATGTCGACGCAGCGCGCCGAGTCGGGCTTCGCCGTGCCCTCCATGATCCCGGGGATCTCACGGAACTGGCGCCGTACCTCGTCGACCATCCCCTGAGCCGCGCGCCCGACCGCCGTCATGGTCAGCGCCGCCACGAAGAAGGGGAGCGTGCCGCCGAGCAGGAGCCCGATCACGACCCGCGGGTCGACGATGTTGATGCCCGATGCCTCCAGCCCGACGTTCGTGGCGTAGGCCGAGAAGAGCGCGAGCGCGGTCAGCGCGGCCGAGCCGATGGCGAAGCCCTTCCCGATCGCCGCCGTGGTGTTGCCGATCGCGTCGAGCGAGTCGGTGATCGCGCGCGTCTCCGGGCCCAACCCGCTCATCTCGCTGATGCCGCCCGCGTTGTCGGCGATGGGGCCGTAGGCGTCGACCGACATCGTCACCCCCGTGGTCGCGAGCATGCCGACGGCGGCGATGCCGATGCCGTACAGGCCCGAGAACTCGTAGCCGACGAAGATCGCCACGGCGATCAGGATGACCGGAATCGCGGTCGACTCCATGCCCACGGCGAGCCCCGTGATGATGTTCGTGGCCGATCCGGTCTGGCTCGCGTCGGCGATCCGGTCCACAGGCTTCGCGGCCGTGTAGTACTGCGTCACCATCCCGATGAGAACACCCGCGAGCGTGCCGGCGACGATGGCCACCCAGGGCCCGAACGACGGGTACCCCTCGGGGCCGAGGAAGGTGATGCCCAGGCTCTGGACGACGAAGTACATGGAGCCCAGGAAGAGCGCTCCCGCGATCCACGTCGTCCCGTGCAGCGCGTGGGCGGGATCGCGCTTCTCGAGCACCTTCATGAAGCCGATGCCGACCAGGGAGCAGATCAGGCCGACCATGACCGTCACGATCGGCAGCGCGACGGCTTCCGCGCGGCTCGAAGCAAGGGCGGGCGAGGTCGCGCCGATCGCGATCGTGGCCACCATCGAGCCGACGTACGACTCGAAGATGTCGGCGCCCATGCCTGCGACGTCACCGACGTTGTCACCGACGTTGTCGGCGATGGTCGCGGGGTTGCGCGGATCATCCTCGGGGATGCCTGCCTCGACCTTCCCGACCAGGTCGGCGCCCACGTCCGCCGCCTTCGTGTAGATGCCACCACCGACGCGTGCGAAGAGGGCGATCGAGCTCGCCCCCATGGCGAACCCGGACACGATCTGCGCAAACCGGGGGAACTCGCCGGTGCCCGGAATGGCATCCGCGGCCAAGACCGAGTACAGGACCCCCAGGCCGAGCATGCCCAGCGCCGCCACGGCCAACCCCATCACGGCTCCTCCGAAGAACGCGACCCGCAGCGCCTTGCCCTGCCCTTCCGAGTTCGCGGCCGCAGATGTGCGCGTGTTGGCGCGCGTCGCGGCCTTCATCCCGAGGAAGCCGGCCATGACCGAGCTGAGCGCCCCGAAGACATACGCC
>JBFFWJ010000240.1:0-5773 GCA_041570315.1 Longimicrobiales bacterium
CGACGGACCCGCGATCGACACGAACTCCCCAGGCTCGATCCCCAGGTTGATGCTCGAAAGCGCGTGCGTCTCCACTTCCTCCGTGTAGAAGACCTTGCTCAGGCCCTCCAGGTGGATCAGAGCTTGATCTGCCATCGTATCTCTCTCCCGATCGGTTGCGCGCCGCGTCCGGCCGGACGCGGCGTCAGTCCCTGAGTCGTACCCTGTCGAACCCGTCCCAGCGCGACATGTCCGACAGGATCACCACGTCGCCCGCTTGGAGGCCCTCGAGCACCTGGATGTCGTTCACGGAGCTGGCGCCGAGCCGGATCGTGATCCGGTCGGCGAAGTCTCCGTCCGACGTCAGCTTGAAGATGCTCACCTGCTGATTGGGCTGTCCGAAGGTCGGACGCCCCACGTGCGTCACGTCGTCGAGCCTCTCGATGATCACGTTCCCGTCGACGCTCAGGTCGGGCCGTGCCGAGGGCGGAAGGTCGGGCGGGAGGCTCACGTCGATCGTGACGGTCCCGTTGCGGACGGCCGGATCGATGCGGGTCACCGTCCCCTGGATCGTGTCGGTGCGCGTGTCGATCAGCGCCGTCTGCCCGATCACGATGTCCTGCGCCTGGGTCTGCGTGATGCGGATCTCCGCCTTGAGACGACCGGGGACGACGACCCGCGAGAGGTTCTGCCCGGACTGCACCCACTGCCCCTCCTGGAGCGGGATCTCCAGGGCCGCCAGCACACCGCCCACCGGCACCGTGACCTGCATCGACTGCAGCCGCTGCTGGTTGAACTGCACGAGCTCCCGCAGCCGGTCGATCTGGTCCTCCTGGGCCGCGACCTGGTCGCCGGAGGTCTGCTCCATCACCGAAAGGCGCTCCTCCTCGACCTGAAGCCGCAGACGAAGCTCCTCCATTGACTCCCTGGAGCGCTCGAGATCCGCCCGTGCGACCAGGTCGGGGTTCTCGTCGAAGAGGCGCTGGTTCGTCTCGTACACGCGCCTCGCGTCGAGGTACTGCGTCCGCACGGTGGCGACCGTGCCGCGCTGCGTCAGCTCCTGGGTCTGCAGGCTGGTGCGCAGCTGCGCCAGCCCGGCGATCGCCTGCGAGAGCTGCTGCTGCGCCTGCAGGAGCTGCATGTCCACGTCGGGGTTGCTCATGCGCATGATGAGGTCCCCGTCCGAGACCTGGGCGCCCGGGAGCGAGAGGATCTGCTCGATGCGTCCTGCGGTCACGGCGGTGATCCAGCGCATCTGCTCCGGAACGAGCGTCCCGGGTCCGCGAACCTGTCGGATCATCGTGCCGTGCTCGACCGTGTCCCTCCACACCGTGGCCGCGTCCACGGTCGGGACGGCCGTGGGGAGCAGCCGGGGCACGAAGATCGTCAGCGCGAGGGCCGACACTCCGACGAGGCTCCAGAGGAGCCGCTTCTTCTTCTTCTGCGGCTTCGTGTCGCGAATGATGTCCAAGGTCGGTTCCCCGTCAGCGCGGGCGAAGCGGCTGTCCGACCGCCGCCTCCAGCGCGATCAAGTTGTAGTGGAAGTCGTACACGGCGTTCAGGTACGACTGCTCGGTCGTCGTCAGCGTCGTCTGCGCGTCCATCAGGACCAGCAGGTCCACCGCGCCCAGCGCATAGCGCCGCTGCTGGAGCTGGAGCTGCTCCTCGGCCAGCGTGAGGTTCCGTGTCTGCGCCTGCACGACCCGGTACGCCGACAGGAGGTTGTCGTACGTGTTCGTGACGGCCGTGCGCAGCCGCAGCTCCTCGGCGCGCCGGTCGTGCTCGGCGTCCTCCGCTGCGGCGTTGGCCTCCGCCACCTGGCGCTGCCGCGTGAAGCCGGTGAAGATCGGCAGCGAGAACGTGGCGCTTACCTGCGCGGGAATCGACGTGAAGTCGAAGGGGAAGGCGTCGTTGGCCGCGAGCGCGGCCGCCCGCCCGTCCTCGGTGAGCGCGAAGGCCGAGCAGTCCTGTGGCGTGTAGCCGGGCAGCCCCCCCGCCAAGCCGACGTGGAGCGCGTTGCTGAACTCGCAGTTGCCCACGCGGGCCTGCGCGGCCTGCTCCGCCTGGTTCACCACGAACTGCTCGTTCAGCGCCTCCTGGGCCTGGCCGCGGAAGCTCGCCGAGAGCTGCAGCGAGGGCAGATACTGGCTGGTCGACGTCTGGCGGGCGGCGGCCCGGCTGGCGCTCTCCTGGGCGCGGTAGGCGCTGAGGGAGGGGTGCCGCGTGAGGGCGATGTCGAGGAGCTCGTCGACCTCGTAGGCGGGCTCGAAGACTTCGAACTCGCTCGACAGCCTCACATCGGCGTCGAGGCGCACCCCGAGCTGCTCGGCAAGGAGCAGGCGCGCCTGACGGAGGTCGCGCTGCGCCTGGATGAGCGCCACCTCCGCCATGCCCAGATCGACCTCGGCCTGCCGGCCGTCGGTCCCTGCCGCGGCACCGGTGGCGACGCGGGTTTCCACGATCTGGAGATTCTGACGGGCCCGATCGAGCTGCCGCTGCGCGACGTCGACGCCGTCGAGCGCCCTCAGCGCGGACATGTACTGAAAGGCGACCGTCGACTCCAGGTCGAACTCGGCGGCGTCGATCCGCGCGTCGGTCGCCCGCTTGCTCGCCCGTGCGTTCGGGACGCCGAAGATCGTGTTGCCGTCCAGCGTCATGCTCAGGTTCACCGCGTACCCGGAGAAGAACCAGTCGGTGACCTGCTGGTCGAAGACGATCGTCCCGAAGCGCTGCGCCCCCGCCTCCTGCCAAGTGCCCCCGATGCTCGTCCTCACGCTGGGCAGGAACCGCGAGTACGCCTCCCGAACCCTCCAGCTGGCGGCCGATTCGTCGTTTTGCGTGCTCAGGAAGGTCGGGTTGTTCCCCTTCGCCAGCCCGATGGCGTCCTCCAGCGTGAGCTGCCGGGGCGCCTGCTGGGCGCCGAGGGGGCCCGCGAGGAGCGCCAGCGCGAGAAGCGCGGCGCCTCCCCGGCCGCCCGAGGGCTTCGCGCCCACGGCCCGCCCGACCTTCGTCTTCGCTCGTCTACGGTTTCGATTCGTCATTCTTCGATGTCCCGTTCCGGTCCCACTCGGCCTGCGAAGCGGCGGGCCCGACCGGAGCCGGGGAGATGATCACCGGCCCATCCCCGCATCATCCTCCCACCCCTCCGGCCGAGCACTTGCCAGTTCGCTTCCCCCCTACCCTATTGAAAAGCGCATGCCAAAGTTTCAACGAACTTGCAATACCATGCATAGCATCATGTTACCTATTTCTTATATAGTGCTTTCTCATGCCAGGATCCGTGCGTGCGCGGGAACCGGCGTCCCGGAACCGAACACATCCCGGGCGCAGCGCCCGCGCGCCCCGTGCGCATCCCCCCTCGTCCTCGCACCCCCGTCGACACCGAAGCCGGAGGCTTCATGAGCATCGCCCGGGCAAGCTTCCTGCTCCTCGCGCTGGCCATCCAGGCTCCACACGCCCTCGTCGCCCAGCCGCACCCCTGCTCCGAGCCCGAGAACCGCCACTTCGACTTCTGGCAGGGCCGCTGGGTGGTGCACCGTGCGGCCGGCACGCTGGCCGGCCACAGCACGATCAGCCCCATCCTCGGCTCGTGCGCCCTCCACGAGCACTACACGACACCGTCGGGCTCCGAGGGCAGGAGCTTCAGCGTCTTCGACGCCTCCCGCGGCGGATGGCACCGGACGTGGGTCGACAACGAAGGAACGGTCCTGAAGCTCGAAGGCGGCTGGGACGGGGCGCGGATGGTCATGGAGGGAGAGACCGTGACGGCGGACGGCTCGGTCACCGTCAACCGGATCACGTGGTCCCGGATCGAGGGCGATCCCGACCGGGTCCGCCAGCACTGGGAGCTGACCTCGGACGGAGGCGCCACCTGGACGACCGCCTTCGACGGGGTCTACACGCGCCAGTCGAGCGCGGTGGATTGGGACGTGCTGATCCGCGGCGGCACGGTCGTCGACGGATCCGGACGCCCGGGGTTCCGGGCCGACCTCGCCATCGCCGGTGACCGCATCGTGCAGCTCTCGCGCGAGCCCCTCGACCCGGGCCGCGCGGCCCGCGTCGTCGACGCGACGGGCAAGGTGGTCAGCCCCGGCTTCGTGGACGCGCACACCCACCTCGACCCGCTGCTTCGCATCCCCAGCGGCGAAAGCCACGTCCGCCAGGGCGTGACCACGGCCCTGGGCGGGCCGGACGGCGGCGCCCCCTGGCCCCTCGACGACTACCTGGAGCGGGCCCGGAGCCTGGGGCTCGGGCTCAACGTCGGCTTCATGGTGGGACACAACACCGTGCGCGAAGCCGTGCTCGGCCTCGAGGACCGCGCCCCGACCGCGGGCGAGCTCGAGCGCATGAAGGAGATGGTCGCGACCGGCATGGACCACGGGGCCTGGGGCATCTCCACCGGCCTCAAGTACCTCCCCGGCGCCTTCGCGGAGCTCGATGAGCTCGTGGCGCTGTCACAGGTGGCGGGGCGGCGCGGGGGATTCTACACGTCGCACCTGCGCGAGGAGGGGCTGGGCCTGTTGGAGAGCGTGGCCGAGGCCCTGGAGATCGGGCGGCGCGCGGGGATTCCCGTCGTCCTGACCCACCACAAGGTGGTCGGCCAGCCCATGTGGGGCGCCTCGTCCCGTACGCTGGCGATGGTGGATTCCGCGCGCGCCGCGGGCACGGATGCCATGATCGACCAATACCCCTACACCGCGAGCCACTCCGGCATCACGATCCTCATTCCCGCCTGGGCGATGGAGGGCGGCACGAGCGCGCTCCTCGAGCGCATGGAAGACCCCGGCGTGGCCGACTCGATCCTCGACGGCATCGAGTTCAACCTCGTCAACGATCGGGGCGGCAACGACCTGCGGCGCGTGCAGTTCTCGAGGGTCTCGTGGGACACCTCGCTGGAAGGGCTGACGCTCCACGACTGGGCTGTGCGGGACGGCCTGGATCCGACGCCGGCCACCGGCGCCCGCCTGGTCATCGAGGCGGTGCGCCGGGGATGGGCCAACGGGATCTACCACGCCATGTCCGAGGAGGACGTGGAGGCCATCATGGCCCATCCGCAGACGATGATCGCCTCGGACGGGCGGCTCGTGGAGCTCGGCGACGGCCATCCCCACCCCCGCTGGTACGGCACCTTTCCGCGCGTGCTCGGGGTGTACGCGCGCGAGAAGGGCGTGCTCACGCTGGAGCAGGCGGTCCACAAGATGACCGCGATGCCCGCGGCCCGGATCGGGCTGAGGGAGCGCGGCCAGCTGCGTCTGGGCTGGTTCGCCGACGTCGTCGTCTTCGACCCCCGGACGGTCATCGACCGTGCGACGTTCGAAGAGCCGCACCGCTACCCGCTAGGGATCGAGTGGGTCTTCGTGAACGGGGGGATCGCCGTCGAGGACGGCGCGTTTCGGGACGTGCGCTCCGGGAGGGTGCTGAAGCGCGGCCGGGACTGAAGCGCGTCGGAGCCCCGCAGGAGCAGCCCCGGGTGCGGCCGCCGAGACAAGGCGGGCCCGACCGGAGGCCTGGAACGGGTCCGCGCGCGGAGGCCGAGCGCTCCGAGCTCCGGCGAACACCGCGAGACCCGGGTGTCACGGTCCCGGGGCGCCGACTATCTTGTGAGTCAGGCCGACGGCCGCGTGCTCCCACGCGGCTGCACCCTCTCCCCCGCTCCTCGACCCCGGCCCGCATGGCACCCAGCTCCGACCCTGTCGACGCCCTCGAGGGCGAGCTCGGGGCCGAGCGGATCGAGCGCGCCGCGCCGCTGGCGCCGTTGACGACCTTCCGCATCGGCGGGCCCGCCGCTCTCCTC
>JBFFWJ010000241.1:0-5772 GCA_041570315.1 Longimicrobiales bacterium
CGTGCTCCAGGCCCTCGGCACGGGCCAGGACGAGCCCCTGGATGCCGACACGACCGAGGCGGAAGAGCGTAAGCGGGTCGAGTCGCGGGCCATGCACGAAGACGGTCGCCAGGCTGGGGAAGCGGCGACGCAGGTCGGCCACGGCGACTTCCGGCTCAGGGCCCCCACCGAACGCCGCTCCGTCGAGCACGACGAGCGTCACGGGACGCTCGCGCACGAGCCGCAGCAGCCGATCCCACGAGCGGGCGCTCGCGACGTCGTGCTCCGATCCACGGAGGGACAGCGCCGCGCTGCGAACCGCGGGATCGCGCGTCATTACGGTGAGGAGCGGCATGATCTTCGGAAAAGGCATACCGACGGACGTTCCGGATACTACGGCGACGAACCCGCTTCCGAAAGTTGGGGAGGTCGTCTTCCCGCTTCGCCCACCGGCCGGGACGGCACGTCACTCCTCCACCGCGAAGGAAGCACCATGAAGATGCTACGCCGCCTGCTCCTCGTCCTCGTCCTCACCGTCGGCGCCGGTGCGTGCAGCGGCTCGATTCTCGGCCCGCACAACCCCGATGGCGGCAACCACAACCCCGATGGCGGCAACCACAACCCCGACGGCGGCAACCACAACCCCGACGGCGGCAACCACAACCCCGACGGCGGCAACATCGGCTGAGGGTCGCCGGGGTCCCGCTCCTAGGCCGGGGGTCCCGCTCCTAGGCCGGGGTCCCGCTCCTAGGGTTGAGCGGCTCCGACGAGTTCCCGCCGCATCGCCCGGACTCCCTCGCGGACCACGGGCGGTGCGGCGGGCGTGGGCTGCGCCCGCTCCGCCTCGTAGGAGGCCAGGGTCTGGAGATCCGACTCCGCCCGGAAGAGGATCTCGTTGAAGCCGCGCTCTTCGGCAAACGCGACCGCACGGGACAGCCACGTGTGGGCGTCGTCGTATAGACCGAGGGCCCGGTAGCTGAGTCCTCGATAGTACAGGATCTGGGCTCGCGCCGAGTGCAGGTCGTCATAACCCAGGTCGTCGCATCGGCGAGAGAAGCGCTCGAACCCCGACCCGTCCCCCCTCAGTGCGCTGATGTGCGCGAGCGCGTCCAAGGCGAACACCTGCAGGTACTGCTCACCCGACTGCTCCGCCACGACGGCCCAGGCGTCGGTCGCGAGCTCGAGGTCGCCGGCCTGCTCGAGAGCGCCGGCCAGGCTCGCGAGGCAGCGCATCCGTTCCTTCTCGGTCCCGCTGGCACCAACCGCGCACCAGCCGTGCCGCAGCGCGCCCTCCACGTCTCCCGCCGATTGGGCGTGACTGGCGAGATCGCGATGGATCGAGACGATCGACTCCCGGCGTCCCGAGCGCTGCGCGAGCGCGAGGGCATCGTCCAACATCTCGCGCGCGTGGGGAAGATTGCCGTGCTCGCGCACGAGCGTCGCCAGACCCGACAGCGCCCGCGCCGCGATGTGGTCGAGGCCCGCCGCAAGCGCGAGATCCCGGGATGCTTCATACCAGGCTCGCGACCCCTCGCGCTCCGCCCGGCGGCGAAGGAGTCGGCCCATGAAGCGCGCCGCGTCCGCCGCCACCTCGGGCGCCGAGACCGCCGCCGCGAGCCCGTGAGCGCACGAGTAGAGCTCCTCGGCCGCCCCGTGGTGTCCTCGGTCCTCCGCCGCGGTCCCGAGGTCGACCAGCGAGAGCGCCAGCCCGTCGACGTCGCGCCGCTCGAGCTGCTCGAGGACCCGCCCCCAACGGCCCCGCTCGTCCGCCTCGAGCTCGTGGGAGCTCGACAGCTCACGGCGCGCCCCGTCGACGAGCTCCGCGACCCGCCCCTCGGCCATCACAAGGTCACAGTCGAGGAACATGCGGACGATCCGTGCCACCACGAACCGCTGCGCGACGCGACGAGCCTCCGGCCCGTCCTCCTCCCGACCCTCCAGATCCGCCAGGATCGACCACCCCGTGAAGCGCATCTCGCCCTCGGCCCCGCTCGCCTCGTCCAGATCGCGGTGCAGGGCGATGGCGGAGCACTCTCCCGCCAGGAACATCACGCGATCACGGACCCACGCGTCGAGCGGCGGTCTGGGTGACACCGAGTCGGCCACCACGAACCAGGCGCGCGTGCCGTCGCTGCCGAGCGCGATCGCGAACGTGCTGCCGGACGTCCTCCCCGGCCGCGCGACGTCGTCGTGCGCGCCGGGCACTCCCATCTCCCAAGCGCGCCTCAGCGGCTCGACCTGGAACGAGCGGCGCGGACGGTCGGCCAGCAGGTCGAGCACCACGAACGGATGGATGAGCCCGGGCCCGTACTCGTCGACCCACACGGCGGCTACCCGATCGGCTCCCGATGCCGATGCGATGTCCGCGAGGTGGCGAGCGAGGTCGCTCCGGCGGCTGTCAACCTTGAGGAACGCGCGAGCCAGGTTGAGGCGGTGGTCCCGACGGTCGCGGTGTTCAGCCAGTTTGAGGACTTTCGCTACGGACATTCAGGCGATGGTTCGACGAGTGAGCCTTCGTAATCCGTCCAAGGTACGTTCCCTGAGGCGGGGGACACAACGCTCGGAGCAGAAGGGACATGCCAAGGACATCGCGGGACCCATCCACGGATCTCGGTCTGCTCGCGTTGGCCCTCATCTGGGGGGTCAACTTCTCCGTGATGAAGGCGGTCCTCGAGGAGCTCGATCCCCTCGCCCTGAACGCCCTGCGCTTCCCGCTCGCCGCCCTCGCTCTGTGGGCGGTCGCGCCGAGCGGAGCCGGTCGCTGGCTCCCCGAGCGGGAGGACCGCACGCGTATCCTCGCGCTGGGCATCCTCGGCCACGTCGTGTACCAGCTCTGCTTCATCTACTCGCTCGACTGGACCCTGGCCGGCAACGCGTCGCTCCTGCTGTCGACGACTCCCGTGTGGACGGTCCTCCTCTCGGCGGGCGTCGGGCACGAGCGCGCGGGGCCCCGGGTGATCGTGGGCATTCTCGCCACGCTCGTCGGAATCGCGCTGGTCGTCATCGGGCGGGGGGACACCGTGGAGCTCGGCTCGGAGACGCTGCGCGGAGACCTGCTGATGATCCTGGCCGCGGTGCTCTGGTCGATCTACACCGTCGGCGGCCGCGGCCCGATCGCGAAGTACGGTCCCCTGCGGACGACGGCGTGGACCCTCTGGGTGGGCACGCCCGTCGTCGTCGCCCTGGGCGTGCCGTCACTCCGGTCCACCGAGCTGAGCACGGTCTCGATGGGCGCCTGGCTCGGCGTGGCGTACGCGGGCCTTCTCTCGGTCGGCCTCGCCTATCTGCTCTGGTACCGGGGCGTCCAGAAGCTCGGAAACACCCGCACCGCCGTGTACTCGAACCTCGTCCCGGTGGCCGCGCTCCTGACCGCGTGGCTGTGGCTCGGAGAGGTGCCGACCGGCACGCAGCTCGCGGGCGCGGCGGTCATCCTCGCGGGTCTGACGGCTTCCCGGCTGGCTCAATCGCCCGGGCCCAGCTCCTTGCGGTGGCGCAGCTCCGGGAACTCGTAGTAGATCACGCCCTCCGACGAGATCTCCGAGCGCACGCGAAAACCGTCGTCCATGGCCATGAGGATGTTCTCGGCCGCGGGGATCGCGAGGTTGAGGTCGGCGGCGACCTCCGTGACGGTGAGCACGCCCCCCTTGACGGAAGCGAGCTTGAGGATCTTGCGCTGCAGCCCCTGCATGATCGCCTTGCGCCGCTCCTGCAGGCCCTGCCAGCCCCAGTAGAAGGTCAGGGCCCCCGCGCTACCCATCACCGAGCCGACCACGGCGACCGCCAGCTCGACCTCGACGAAGCCCATCAGCACCATGAGGGTCCCCAGGAGGACGGCCGCGGCGCCCAGCACGCGGCGCTTCACCCCGGCGCTGGGAAGGGCGGCGTCCGGCTCCTGCTCGATCCCCTGCCCCGCCCCCTCTCCCGCGGTCACCGCGAGCGCCCTGGACGAGTACTCCCAGTCGAGTCCGCAACGCGGGCAGATGAGATGCCTGCGACGAGCGAGCCAATACATGATGCCGGGCAGGGCGTAGAAGAAGCTCGCGAGGATCAGCAGCCCGATGTGCCCCGCCCGGCGGAAGTACGGCATGCCCTCACCCTGGTACGAGCAGCGAGGACACCGGCGAACGGCGGCGGGCCGGGCGATGGCCATGCCCATGGGCGTGGCCGCCCCGCACGTCGGGCAGCGGGTCGCCCCCGGCTGCAAGGTTTCGCCACACGTGGAACAGCGCATCGCGGTGGGTGCTGTGGTCTCTTGTCGACGTTCGTCCTTACGAGCGGCCCCCGGGGAAGATTCAGGGCCCGTTCCGGGAGGACCACCCGGGAAGCTTCTCCACGAGCCCGGCGGGCCTCGTCGCGCGCGCCGTGGCCACGCGACTCCCCGAAGGCATAGCCCAAGCTACGTCGAGGGGAGGCAACGAAGAAGACGGGGCCGTGCCGCCGCAACCCATCCTACTCGCCGCAGCGCTGCTGCGAGCCGTCCTCAGTTCCTGCTACCTAGGAGATCCGGATCACCCTCATCCTCAAGGCCGCCTCCGGGCTGCTCGGCCCCCCGTCCGCGCCGCCGAGCCGAAGCGCCGTGGAGCCTCCCGCCGGGGGCGCCACGATGTAGTACCCGGCCGAGGACGACCAGACCGAGCCGCCCCTCACGAAGTCCCCGCCACCGAGTTGGACGGGCTCCAGCGGGAACGGGTTGCCCAGGAAGCCCCGCAGGTCCACGTCGGGGTAGCCGAGGGGACCCGACTCCGGGAGGGGGTCGTCGAGGTACACGGCGGACCACCAGTCGGCCAGCCCCTCTGGCCACGCCTGGCCGGTCTCGACCTCGACATTGCTCACTCCCGTCCGCGTCGTCCGGGTCAGACCGAGCAGCACCTCGGGTCCGAGCCGATCCTCGAGATAGGCCACGTACAGGAACGTCGCGCCACGCTCGGTGAGGCTGCCCTGCCCAGTGGAGAAGATGAGGGACACGGTGTCGGTGCCCGTCAGGTAGCGGCGGGCGCGGGCCTTCACGCCCGACCGGAAGAGCTCGGCGCTGGCGGGATCGTCGCGGGTCTCGTAGGCGCGCGCGACCAGCTCCTCCGCCTGCTGCGCGAGGCCTTCGGAGAGCCATACGGCCTCGGTGGACTCGGCGGACCGGACGAGCATCCGCTCGTTGAAGTGCACCATGTGCTGGAACTCGTGCGCCAGGACCGCGGGTGCGACGCTCAGCACCTGATCCTTCGATCGTGCATCGGAGAACACGCCCGTCGGGTCCGGCACGAGCGTGTAGAAGACCTCCCCTCCATTGCTTCCCTCCCGGTCGTCGAGCAGGTCGATGCCGAAGAAGAAGCCACCGATGAAGCCACCCGATCCACGGGGCGTGAGCGCGTTGACCTCGGGCGTGAACAGGATGATCACGCGCTGGTTGCCGTCCAGGTCCGACTCCGACCCGAAGTTGTCCGCCACGGTCGGGTGGATCGCGTCGTCGAAGCGGTCCGCGAAGGCCTGCAGGTCGGCGTCGGTGAGCCCGCCCGCCGGCGCGTTCTCGTCGACGAAGAGCGCGGCCCGCTCGCTCACGAGCCGGGCGACCGCGGCGACCTGTGCGAAGCTGCCCGTGCTCCGGTACACGAAGAAGCTCCGGCGGTCCCCCACCGACGGCGGCGTGCGCGCGGGCCCGCTCGGGAGGAGCCCCTCGAGCCCGAGCGCTCCGGAGCGCGGGCGCTCCTCGGCGGCACGGGCCTCGATCTCTCGCAGCCGCCGGTCCCACGCCCCCTGGAGATCGCTCCCGCCCTCGGGGCGCGGAGCGGCGGGCTCGGC
>JBFFWJ010000242.1:0-5767 GCA_041570315.1 Longimicrobiales bacterium
CGGCTTCATCGCTTTCGCCCGTCGCACGCCGGGGTCCGACGGGGCCGGCCGGCTCACGTGACGCCTCGCCCCGGGCCGGCCCCGCTGCCGACGCGGTCTCACCGACGGGGGCGCGCGCCGGGGGCGCCCCCGGGCGATACGTGCTCTTGAGCCCGACGATGCGGTTGAAGACCAGCGCCTCGCCCACGCCGTCCACCGGATCGCGCCCGAAATACCCCGTGCGCTCGAACTGTTACCGGGTCCCGGGCGGGTCACCGAGCACCGAGGGCTCGATCTTCGCCTCCCGCGCCACGCGCAGCGAGTCCGGGTTCAGGCGCGCGCGGACGTCGAGCTCCGCGGCTTCCTCACCCGTCTCGACGAGGAGCGCGTCGAACAGCCGAACCTCCGCCTCCAGGGCGTCCTCACACGACACCCACTGGATCGCGCCCTTGGCCACGAAGCCATCCGACGGCCGCCCACCCCGCGACGGCGGGTCGTAGCTGCACCGCAGCTCGACGACCCTGCCGGCCGCGTCCTTGACCACCTCGTCGCAGCGGATGACGTACGCGTGCCGGAGCCTGACCGCTCCCCCGGGCATCAGACGCCGAAAGCCCTGCGGTGGATCCTCCGCGAAGTCCGAGCGCTCGATCCAGAGCTCACCGGAGAAGGGCACGGCGCGTGTTCCCTCGGCCGGCACGTCGTCGGGGTAGTAGGGCGCCTCCAGCTCCTCGGACCTCCCCTCCGGCCAATTCGTCAGCACGACCCTCAGGGGCTCGAGGACCGCCAGGACCCGTGCCGCGGACGCGTTCAGGACCTCGCGAATCGCATACTCGAGCTTCGCCTCCTCGGTGCGGGCGCCGGCCTTGGACACGCCCACCAGCTCGCTCAGCAGGCGGAGCGCCTCGGGCGGGATGCCCCGTCTCCGGAGGGCCGCGATCGTGGACAGCCGGGGGTCGTCCCACCCGGCCACGAGCCCCTCGGCGACGAGCGGCTTGATCAGCCGCTTGGAGAGCACCGCGTTCTCGAGATCGAGGCCGGCCCACTCGTACTGGTGGGGACGCGGCTCCTCGAAGCCGACGTTCTCGAGCACCCAGTCGTACAGCTCGCGGTTGTTGTCGAACTCGAGCGTGCAGAGCGAGTGCGTGACGTCCTCGAACGCGTCCTCCAGGCAGTGGGCGAAGTCGTAGAGCGGGTAGATGCACCAGTCGTCGCCCTGACGGAAGTGGTGCGCGTGGCGAATCCGGTAGAACACCGGATCGCGCATGAGCATGTTGGGCGAAGCCATGTCGATCTTGCCCCGCAGCACGTGCGCTCCGTCCTCGAACTCGCCCGCGCGCATGCGCCGGAAGAGGTCGAGGTTCTCCTCGACGCTGCGCTCCCGGAACGGGCTCTCCTCGCCGGGCTCCGTCACCGAGCCGCGCCCCTCGCGAATCGCCTCGGTCGGCTGCGAGTCCACGTACGCCAGCCCCTTCTCGATCAAGGTCTCCGCGCACCCGTACATGCGCTCGAAGTAGTCCGAGGCGAAGTACAGGTGCTCCCCCCAATCGAAGCCGAGCCACCGGATGTCGTCCTGGATGGCCCGCACGAACTCCTCGTTCTCGGTCTCGGGGTTCGTGTCGTCGTAGCGCAGGTGACAGCGTCCCCCGAACTCCTCGGCGATGCCGAAGTTCAGGCAGACGTGCAGGGCGTGGCCGACGTGCAGGTAGCCGTTGGGCTCGGGCGGAAAGCGCGTGACGACGCGCCCGCCGTAGCGGCCGCTGTCGAGGTCCGCCCGCACCTGCTTGCGGATGAAGTCGCTCCCGGAGGCTTTCGTCTCGTCCATCGCAGAGAAAGTAGCACAACGCCCCGCGTCCGTGGCAGCGCACCGGGCCGGCGCCGCGCCCGACGCGCACCTCGCTCGCCCGCTGGCCGGCCCGGGAACGAGCGGGAGGGCGACCCCCTCACGTGGCGGGTCGCCCTCCCGGCCCTCGAGGGCCGCCGGGCCGCGCCCGGCGCGGCGCTGTCTCCCCGCCCGGCTGCCAATGCCGGACGGGTGCGCGCGTCAGCTTCCGCCGCCGCGCGGCTTGGCCCTGCGGCCCGTCGAGCCGGAGCCGCCGGACCCGGCCGAGCCGGACCCCGACGAGCCGCGTGAGCCGGCCCAAGCGCGGCCGGACGAGGATCCGCTGCCGCCGGAGGGCCGCGCAGAGCGCCCGGTGTCGATCCCGGCGCCGCGCGTCCAGCCGCGCCCCGAGACGACGCGGCCGCCGGCCGGCTGACGCCGCTCGACCCTGACGATCGTCGGACCGAACCCGTACCCGTAGCCGTAGCCGCCGTACCCATAGCCGTAGCCGCCATAGCCGTACGGGTAGCCATAACCGTACGGGTACCCGTAGCCGTAGTAGCTGCTCCGGAAGCCGTAGCCGTAGTAGGAGCCCAACGCGAACGGGTCCCACATGCCGTATCCGCGGTATCCGACGGCGAGCGGAATCCTCCGACCCGTGGTGGCGGCGCTCTCCTCGGGCTGGGAGACGAAGCGCTCGGGCGCGACCACGAACCGGTCCGGATACGACACCGCGACCACGACGTCGATCACCTCCTCCGGCACGCCGCTGTCGGCGAGGCGCACCAGGGCGCCCGCGTCGAGCTCGAACCGGTCCCTCTGGGCGGCGACCCACGTGACCACGGCCTCGGAGTCGATGATCCCGACCGCCTCGGTCACGTCGTCCAACTCGATGTCGCGCGCGGCCAGCAGGCGCGCCCCGCGCACGGAGCCCTCGATGCCTGCCGCGGGATCGGGGATTCCGTCCTGCACCATCCGCTCGAGCCCGACGAGCGCGTACTCCTGTGTCCACCCGACCTGCTCGCCCTGCACGTCCAGCGCCCGCACGTCGACCCAGCGCGTCGGCTCGATCAGCGCCATGACGCCCGTCCCGGAGCGAGGATCGTCGCCGCAGATGATCTCCGAACGGGTGAAGGCGCGGCGTCCGTCCGCGGAGAAGCTGACGCTCTCGAGGCCGTCGCACCCCTCGGCGACGATCGTGCGAGCCTGCCCGTCTGCGATCAGCGTCTCGGTCGCGACCGGCTCGCCCGAGGCGTAGCTGGTCATCTCGACGCCGGCCGGGGCGGGCCGGAAGCACAGGAGCTCACCGTCCGCGCCGGCGTCCACCAGCTGCCAGCAGCCGATGAACGGCAGCCAACGGACATCGTCGATCTGGCCCTGCGCCGGCACGGCCATCGTGAGCAGGAGCGCGCCCGAAAGGATCGCCGTCGCGTACCGTGTCGCCTTCATGGTCCTGGTCTCCCGTCCGTTAGAAGCGGACTGCTATGCCGACCGTCCCCTGGAAGCCGCTCAGATCCAGAGGGTCGAATCCCTCGAAGTCCCTGCTCATCTCGGCGCTCGCATGAGCGTAACGAATCTCGCTGGACAGCGCGAACTGACCGCCCAGCGACAGGATCACGCCCGCCAGCGCCCGAAGCTGGGCCGCCTGGCCGCTGCTTCGGTAGTTGTCGTAGAAGATGTCGAACGTCTCGAAGTCGACGAAGTCGCCGACCTGCTCGAATTCATACGATATGAAACCGAGGCCCGCCCCGACATAGGGGTTGACCCTGGCGGGCACCCAGGCGAACCGCCCGATCCTGCGTCCCCGCTCGTGAAAGAAGTACTTGCCGGACAGCGAGAACGGGATCATGCGCAGGTTCGTGACCTGCTCGATCGGGTTGTCGTCGAGGTCGACCCAGTTGCGGAACTCGGAGTCCACGGACCGGCTCATGAACCCCAGGCTCACCGCGACGTCCCAGCGCGGGGCCACCCGGATGGAGAGCTCACCCCCGAGGTAGGGAGCGTCGAAGGCCCTGGAGCCCACCGTCAACGAGTCCCTCGTCATGTCGAAGATCTCGGAGTTGGCGAGCTGGACGCCGTATCCCACCTCGAACTTGAGCGTCGCGCGGGGCTCGGCGAAGCGAAAGCCCGATCCTCCCTGGGAGCTGGCGGGCCCGGGCGCGGCCATGACGGCGAGAAGCGCGAGCACGCCGGCCCATGGGCTGCGCAACGAGCGGCTCCGCGTCATTCACCCCCCTCGTCCGGGTCCTGGGCTGGCTGCCCCTGGCTTGCTGTGATACAACGGAAGGCAAGCGGTGTGCCAGCCCCCGGGCCGCCGCAGCCCCCTCAATCCGAGCCGGGCGCGGCCTGCGGCGCCGTCGGCCATCCCCTCGACCGGACACCGGTGTCCCCACTGGGTGACACGGCGCCGCCACGCGCCCGGCCCCGCTCCAGCACGTGGTACGCGGCCGGCGTGATCGTGAGCACGAAGAGCGTGGAGGACAGCAGCCCACCGATCAGCACGAGCGCGAGCGCGTCCCAGATGTTCGAGCCCGCCCCCTCGCCGAAGAGGACCAGCGGAAGGAGGCCGAGCACCGTGGTCGTGGTCGTCATCAGGATGGGCCGCACCCGCTCCAGCGTCCCCCGCAGCACCGCCTCCGACAGCGGCAGCGCCCGCTCGCTCGCCCGCACCCCGTTGATGTGGTCGACGAGCAGGATCGCGTTGTTGACGACGATGCCGAACATCATGATGACGCCGACGTACGCCTCACGCGTGAAGGGCGCCGCGGTGTAGAAGAAGATCAGGTAGACCCCGATCAGCGCCATGGGGACCGTCAGAATCACGCACAGCGGCTGGAGCAGCGACTCGAAGAGCGCCGCCGTCACCATGTACACGAGGAGCAGCGCGACCGCCAGCACGAGCCAGATCTGGCCCCGCTCCTCGTCGCGGACGAAGGACGTGCGCTCGGCCTCGCGGACCGTGTACCCCGGCGGGACCGCGGTGCCCGCGATCACCGTCTCGAGCACCTGATCACCGAGTCGGGGAGGGCCCCGGAACTCGTACGCCACGGTCCGCTCGTACTGCTGGTCCTCGCGGCGGATGCGCGCGAGGATGTCGCGCTCCGAAACGGTCACGACCTCCCCGAGACGGATCCTGAGCCCGGCCGGCGTGTCGACGAGGCTCTCGCTGAGCGCCCGGACGTCCATGTCGCGGCTCTCCGCGAGCTTGACCTGCACCTGGACGTCCTCGCCGCCGAGCTTCATGTAGCCGAGCGCCGACGTTCCCCCGACGGTCGCCTCGAGCTGCGCGACGAGGTCGTCGACGGTCAGCGCGTAGCGAGCCAGGCGGTCGCGGTCGACCGTCACCGTGAGCTCCGACGCCCGGTCGCGCTGAAAGAAGCGCGAGCTCGAGTTCGTGTCGACGTCGGCCACGCGGCTCAACCGCTCCAGGCGCCGCCCGAGCTGCTCGGCGATGTCGCGGACCGTACGGTAGTTGTAGCCGAGCACCTGGATGCCGTAGCTCGGGATGCCCCCCGCTCCCCCGTAGAAGGAGGGCCCGTAGCCGTACACACGGACCTCCGCGCCGGTGAAGGTGTGGCTGTACGCCAGCATCTGCTCCTTGATGACGACCGGGACCTGCGTGTTCTCGAGCGAGTCCGGGAACGTGATCTCGAGCCGCCCGAAGGTGGCCTGCACGTCGGCGGTGACCCGCTCCACCTCCGGGAGCGCCGCGACGCGATCCTCGAAGAAGCGCACGAGCTGGTCCGTGCGCTCGAGGTTGGACCCCCGGGGAAGCTCGACACGCACCTCGATGAAGGTGCGGCCGTCCCCGCCGCCGCCCCAGATCGTCCACGTGCTCACGTAGCGGTCGAAGAGGTAGTACGAGCCCGCGAAGCTGGCCGCGGTCACCGCCATGGCGAGCCAGGGAAGGCGGATCGTCAGGCCGACCACGTCGGCGTAGAAGCGCGCGTACAGCGGGGGTCGTAGCGA
>JBFFWJ010000243.1:0-5758 GCA_041570315.1 Longimicrobiales bacterium
ATCGGGGCTCCACCGAATGGGCGTGCGGACGCGGCGAGGGGGCAGGCGGGCCAGGATGCGTTCCGGCGACCGGGCGCGCAATCCGTCCCGGCCGCCCCCGGCCCGTGGACCAACGACCGGGCAACCCTTACTCTTTCAGGCCTGGCTCGCAGTGTTTGACGCCTGACTGGCATCGACCCCGTTCGGGAGGACATCTCGATGGCTCGCACCCCCGTGGCGGCCGCCCTGGTCGCCGGGCTCGCCCTGTCGACGGCCGCGGCGGCCGTCGCACAGGCGCCCGGAGAGACCCGGCGCTCCGCCTATCACGACTACCGCATCGTCACGGTCGCCGACGGGTTCGTGACCCCCTGGTCCATGGCGTTCCTGCCGAACGGCGACATGCTCGTGACCGAGCGTCCCGGCCGGCTCCGTATCGTGCGTGACGGCCGGCTCCTGCCCGATCCGGTGGCCGGAGTGCCCGAGGTGCTCGCGCAGGGCCAGGGCGGGCTCCTCGACGTGGTCGCGCACCCGGACTTCGCGTCGAACCGGATGGTCTACCTCAGCTACTCCAAGCCGTACGCCGACGGTGACGGCGCGACGACCGCGATCGGCAGGGGCCGCCTCCAGAACGACCGGCTGGTGGGCTTTCAGGACATCTTCGTGGCGAACTCGCGGGGACGCGGCCACTACGGCTCGCGCATCGTCTTCGACGGCGAGGGCCACATCTTCTTCGGCGTCGGGGACCGTCAGGCTCCGCCGAGCGGTGACCTCGAGCTCCATCCGGCCCAGGATCGCAGCAACCACCACGGGACGATCAACCGGATCCACGAGGACGGCCGCATTCCCGCCGACAACCCGTTCATCGGGGTCGAGGGGGTCGAGCCGTCGATCTGGAGCTACGGGCACCGCAACCCGCAGGGTCTGGCGATGAACCCGGAGACGGGGGACCTGTGGGAGACCGAGCACGGGCCCCAGGGCGGTGACGAGCTCAACCTCATCCAGCCCGGACGCAACTACGGATGGCCCGTCGTCGGCCGCGGCGTGAACTACGGGCCCGGGCAGCCGATCCACGAGGCGATCGTGCGCGAGGGCATGGAGCAGCCGGTCCACTTCTGGGTCCCGTCGATCGCGCTTTCGGGCCTGATGGTCTACACCGGCGACCGCTTCCCCGGCTGGAAGGGCAACGTCTTCGCCGGTGGGCTCGCCGGCGAGCAGCTCGCCCGGCTGACCCTGGACGGGCACGCCGTGGTCAACGAGGAGACGCTCGCCCAGCGCATCGGGCGCGTGCGCGACGTCCGGCAGGGACCCGACGGCTACATCTACCTCGCGATCGAGGACCGGCGCGGCGGCGAGACGGCGATCGTGAGGCTGGAGCCCGTGAACTGAGCGGCGCGAGCCACCCCACACCTCTGCGGTGCGGGCCCCGGCGACCGACCGGGTCGCCGGGGCCTCTTCGCGAGGCGGCGACGGATCGGCGGGCCCGCTCCTCGGGGGGCGCCGGCGCGGTCCGGGCGCCACGGCTCTCGGCCGGCTTCACCGTTTGCGCCGGGCTGCACGGTGCCGCAGGATACCGCGGCCAGCACGAGTCGCCGAAGCCCATCGCCCGGGAGCGCCGATGACCAACGAGCCGACCGCCCCGCCTCCAGCCGAGGATCCCGCGGCCGACGCCTTCGCCGACCTCGAGATGCCGGACCTCACGCTCCGGGGGCTGATGAGCCACTTCGGTCCCGGCGTGATCCTGATGATGACGGGCATCGGCACGAGCCATCTCGTCACCGCGCCCACCGCCGGAGGCCGCTTCGAGTTCGCGCTCCTGTGGTGCATTCCGGTGGCGTACGTGTTCAAGTATTACGGCTTCGAGATGGCGTTCCGGTTCACGAACGCGACGGGCAAGAGCATGATCGAGGCCTACGCGACCGCCTGGCGGAAGTGGCCGCTCTGGTACGTGCTCGTCACCACCCTCATCCAGTGCGCCCTGGGACAGGCCGGCCGGCTGATCGCCGCGGCGGCGGTGCTCTTCTACGTGGGCACGGAGGTGCTGGGCCTCCCCGCCGACGTGAGCGTCCTCGGCGTGAGGGTGGGCGCGCTGACGCTGTACGGGCTCGTGCTCGCGCTCGTCTCCGTGGGCATCATCCTGAGGGGCCGATACAAGGCCGTGGAGCTGGCCGCGAAGATCCTCGCGGCCATCCTCGTGCTGTCGACGCTCGCGGTGTACGTGGCCGAGCCCGCGCCCATGGCGGCGATGGGTCGCTTCTTCCTGTTCGAGATCCCCGAGCCGGCCGTCGGTCCCGACGGCTCTTGGCTGATCATCGCCGCGTTCCTGGGCCTGCTGCCGACCGGAATCGACGTGTCGCTCCAGGCGTCGGAGTGGGGCAAGGCGAAGAAGAAGGGGATGAGCATGATCCGCGAGCGCCTCGAGGACATGGGCCTCGCACCGCGCTTCGACCCCTTCGAGCCGAGGCGCGAGGACCTCGCGGTCGATACGGCCCGACTCCCGCGCAACGCCGTCGACTACTGCCGTCGATGGTTCACCATCGGCACGTGGGACTTCCGCCAGGGGCACGTCGTATCGTTCTTCCTCGCCTGCATCTTCCTCCTGCTCGCGGCGGTATGGCTCTACCCGAGCGAGGTCGCGGGCCGGGCGGTCATGGGAGAGATCGCCCGGATCTTCACCGACAGCCTCGGGCCGGCGATGATGGGCGTCTTCATGCTCGGGGCCTTCGCGGCGACGTTCTCGACCGCCTTCAACTACTTCGACGGGTGGCCCCGGATCGTGGGCGCATGCTGCCGCAACCTCTTCCGGGGCACGGCCGGCCTGCAGGGCATCGACACCGCCGCCCTGACCGAGACCCACCGTCGCACCTGGTATTCGGAGTACAACATCTACCGGGCGACGATGCTGTACTCGCTCGTGGGCTCGGTGCTGATCATCGCGGGGCTCGAGCGGCCGGTCTTCCTCGTGCTCGTCGCGTCCGCGCTGGCCGCCTTCGTCGCGCCGGTGATCTACTTCCTCAACTTCTGGTACTGCCTGACCGTGATTCCGCGGTCGAACAGGGCCTTCTACCCGTCGGCCTTCGCGCGCTGGTTCGGATGGACGAGCCTGATCGTCTTCACCGGCCTCACGCTGATCCTGGTCTATTGGACGATCTGGGTCCCCAACTTCGGGAGCTGAGAGGGAGCAGGGTGCCCGGAGCGCAGGGCGCGGCGCTCCCTCGCGAGGCCGTCGCGCCCACACCGAAGTGCACCGGACCCGTGGGAAGCGCTCCCTAGGCCTCCGGGTAGGCGTAGGCGCCCGCGGCCCGCGCGCGCTGGCGCACCAGCGCCAGCACGACGTCGAGCGTCGGCGTCGGCACGCCGACGAGCCGACCCATCTCCTGCACCGCGGTGACGAGCGCGTCGATCTCCATCGCCCGGCCGCGCTCGAGGTCCTGCAGCATCGAGGTGCGGTGCGCGCCCACGGCGGCGGCCCCGTCGATGCGACGCTCCACGTCCACCGCGAAGCGCACGCCGAGCGCTTCACCGATCGCCTGCGCCTCGAGCATCATCGCCTTGGCCACGGCGCGCGTGCCCGGGTCGGTCGCGACGACGTCGAGCGTCTCCAGCGTGAGGGCGCTGATCGGGTTGAAGGACAGGTTGCCCCAGAGCTTGACCCAGATCTCGTTGCGGATGTCGCGGACGGGGGCGCGGAAGCCGGCCGCCTTCAAGGCGTCCGCGATCGCCTGGACCCGCGGGGTCTTCTCGCCGGAGGGCTCGCCGAGGGTGAAGCGGTTGCCGTCGAGGTGCCGGATCACGCCCGGCTCCACGACCTCGGTCGCCGGATAGACGACGCATCCGATCGCGCGCTCCGGGCCGATGCCGTCCCACTGCACGCCGCCGGGATCGACGGCCTGGATCCGCTGGCCCTCCCACGGCCCCGGCAGCCGGTGGAAGTACCACCAGGGCACGCCGTTCACGGCGCTGACGACCGCCGTGTCGGGCCCGAGCAGCGGCTGCATCGCGTCCACGACGAGCGCGGCCGAGTGGGCCTTGAGCGTGACGATCACGACGTCCTGCGCTCCGGCCTCGGCCGGATCGTCGGTGCAGCGGGGGTGGGCGACGCGCTCCTCCCCATCGATCAGGAGCTTCACGCCCTCGCGTCGCATCGCCTCGAGGTGAGGACCACGGGCGATCAGCGTGACCTCCTGTCCGGCCAGGGCGAGCTGGACGCCGAGATACCCCCCGATGGCGCCGGCGCCGTAGATGCAGATCCTCACCGGCCGCGGTTCCTCCGGTATGGCGGGCGGGCCGCGGTCACGCGATGCCGAGCTGCTCGGCCAGCCCGATCCGGCGCAGCTTCCCCGTCGGGCCCTTGGGGATCTCCTCCATCAGCAGGACCGTGCGCGGCACCTTGAAGTCGGCGAGCCGCTCACCGGCGAACGCCCTGATCTCCTGCTCGGTGGCCTCGGCCCCCTCGCGAAGCACCACGGCCGCGGCGACCTCCTCGCCCAGCTTGTCGTGCGGAACCGCGAAGGTCACCACCTGCTGGATCGCGGGATGGTCCATGAGCACGACGTCGACCTCGTTGGGCGAGATCTTCTCTCCGCCGCGGTTGATGATCTCCTTGAGGCGTCCGGTGAGCGTGAAGTACCCGTCCTCGTCGACCGTCCCCTGGTCGCCCGTTCGGAACCAGCCGTCGGTGAACGCCTTCTCGTTGGCGTCGGGGTTGTTCTCGTAGCCGGGGGTCACGTTCGGTCCCCGGATCACGATCTCGCCGATCTCGCCGGGCCCCAGCAGCGTCCCGTCGTCGTCCATGACCGCGACCTCCGGTCCGGCCGCACACCCGACCGAGCCCGGCTTGCGCATCCCCGGCGGGAGCTGGTTGCACGTCATCTGGTGCGAGGCCTCGGTCATCGCGTAGGCCTCGACCACGGGCACGCCGAAGGTCTCCTCGAGCTCGGCCAGCACCTGGGGAGGAAGCGACGACGACGAGGAGCGGATGAAGCGGAGCCGCGCCCGCTCCACGGCCTCGGCGTTGCGCGCGGCTCGCGCCAGGATCGCCTGGTGCATCGTCGGCACCGCGGAGTACCACGTGGGCTCGGCCTCGTCGAGCCAGGAGAAGAAGCGCAACGCGTTGAAGCCCGGGGTGCACACCACCGAGGCGCCCGCCGACAGGGAGGAAAGCACCGGAGCCATCAAGCCATGGATATGAAAGAGCGGCATGACGTTGAGGCATCTGTCCTCAGAAACCAGATGAAGCGTTGTGCGGATGTTCTTGGCCGATGCGCACACGTTCCGGTTCAGCAGGGGAACGATCTTCGGCCGGGAGGTGGTGCCCGACGTGTGCAGGACGAGCGCCACGTCGTCGGGCTCCGAGGGTCCCGGCGCCGGGCACACCGTCGGCTCGAACCCCTCCTCGGGCACGAGCTCGAAGACGCCGGCGGGGGCGCCCCCCGGCACCCGCAGTCGGAGCACGGCCGCGCCCAGCGCGCGCGCGGCCTCGATCGCGTCGGACTCCGAGTCCTCCTCCACCACGAGGGCCTTGGCGCCCAGGTCCTCGAGGTAGAAGTCGTACTCGGCGCGGCGGTAGGCGGGGTTGAGGGGCGCCGTGGTCACGCCGCAGGCGAGCGAGACGAAGGCCGAAGCCATCTCCGGGCCGTTCGCGAGCACGATCGCCACCCGGTCACCGCGGCCGAGGCCGAGCTCGTTGAGGCGCGCGACGGTGCGGTCGACGTGGGCGCGGAGCCCCGCGTAGTCGAGGGTCGGGCGGCCGGGGGCTCCCAGGGCCGGGGCCCCGTCGCCG
>JBFFWJ010000244.1:0-5751 GCA_041570315.1 Longimicrobiales bacterium
AACGCCTCGGAGGCGCTGCACCTGCAGAGCGTGGGCGTGCGGCTCGAGGCGGGTGACGAGGTCGTGATCACGACCCAGGAGCACCCCGCCGGACGTCGGCCCTGGCTCCTGCGGCAGGACCGCGAGGGAGTCCGGGTCAGGGAGGTCTTCGTCCCGAGCCCGCTCCCGCCACCCGAGGACGTGGTCGGCCTGTTCGAGGACGCCGTCACGCCCCGGACCCGCGCCATCGCATTCTGTCACGTGACGCGCGGGGGCCATCTCTATCCGGTGCGTGCCCTGTGCGGGATGGCACGGGCCCGGGGCCTCGTGAGCCTGGTGGACGGAGCCCAGGCGGTCGGACAGATGCGTATCGACCTCGAGGACCTCGGCTGCGACGCCTACGCGGCCAGCCTCCACAAGTGGGTGCTCGGGCCCGCGGGGACGGGCTTCCTGTACGTGCGCGAGTCCGCCCGCGAGCGCATCCGGACGGCCTTCGCCCACGACGCGACGCCGGCGAGCCCGGGCTTCGCGCCCCCGGGCACCCCGGACTTTCCCGTGCGGGCGGCTCTGGTCGCCGCGCTCGACTTCGGCGACGCGCTCGGCGCCGACCGGATCGAGGAGCGCTGCCGACACCTCTCGGACCACCTCGAGCGGCGCTTGGCTGAGCTCGCGCAGGTCAAGCCGCTGTCCGGCGAGCGCGATCGGAAGGCCCCCGGCATCACGATCTTCGAGGTGGCCGGGCTCGACGCGGTCGAGGCCGTTTCCGCGGTCGCCTCACGCGTGTCGGCCCACATCGACGAGCACCAGCGCGACGGACACAACGCGATCCGAATCTCCACCCACGTCTACAACACGATCCCCGAGATCGATCGCGTCGTTTCCGCCCTGACCGCGTAGGCGGGCCGGGTACGGTGGCCGCCGCGATGCCCGTGGACCGTCGGCGTCGCGGGCCGCATGCTCCTTCCGTACCGCGGTCCGTCGACACCGGCCCGCGCCTGCCGATTCCTCACGAGCCGAGCACCCATGATCTCGATTCTCCTGGACCCCGCCGCCTGGGCCAGCCTCATCGGCATCACCCTCATCCAGATCGCCCTGGGCGCGGACAACCTGATCATCATCACGATCATCGCGAACAAGCTCCCCGGAAGCGAGCGGAAGAAAGCCATCCGCTCCGGACTCGTTCTCGCGATGCTCTTCCGTATCGTGCTGCTGCTCGGCGTGAGCCTGATCCTGACCGCGGCCACCGCGAGCCTGTTCCGGATCGACAGCCGGATCGTCCCGTGGGCGCGGATCACCGGCGACGTGAACGGCAAGGCGCTCGTGCTCGTGATCGGCGGGCTCTTCCTGATCTGGAAGGGCATCAAGGAGCTTCGCATCAAGCTGAAGGGTGTCGAGGACCACGTGGAGCAGGCCGCCCGCTTCCGCGACGTCGTGCTCCTGATCGTCGGCATGAACCTCCTCTTCAGCGTCGACTCGATCCTCACCGTGGTCGGCATGACGGACGTCTTCGCGATCATGGCGGCGTCGGTGGTGATCTCGGTTGCGCTCATGCTCGTGTTCGCGGGCCCCATCTCCGAGTTCCTGTCGAGGAATCCCGAGTTCGAGATCCTGGGCCTCTTCGTCCTCCTCCTCATCGGCTTCGTCCTCGTGCTGGAGGGTGGCCATACCGCGCACCTGCAAGTCAACGGGAGCGAGTTCCCCTACATCCCCCAGTGGATCGTGATCTTCATGCTCCTGCTGATGTTCAGCGTGGACCTCTACCAGAACTGGTGGGAGCGCGCCCGCGGCCGCCCCGAGGCGCCCGTGTCCCTGCACCACCGCAAGGCGTGAGCGTGCCCGGGCGCGACGGCGGCCCCCGGGGTCCGAGCCACGGTCGAGCTCCTTGCACCACCCTCGGGCCCGGCTGACATTCGCCCGATGATCCCTTTCCTTTCTCCCCGGCTGGGCCGCGCGAGGCCGTCGTGAACCGGCGCGACGCCATCCGGGCCGTGGCCCTCGCCGCCGCCGGGCTCGCCGGCTCCTCCTCCCGTGGTCTCGGGGCCGCGCTGGAGGGAAAGCGACCGGGCCCGACGCTCGCCCCGCACATCGGGCCCCAACCGGCGCCCGAGATCCTCCTTCGAGGCGGCCGGGTCGTGAACTCCGACGGCTCGCGCCAGGCCGACGTGCGCATCGTCGGAGAGCGCATCTCGGAGATCGGTGCGGGCCTGACGGCCGGACGCGACGCCAGGGTCGTGGACGTGACCGGCCACCTCGTGATGCCGGGCGGGATCGATCCCCACGCCCATCTCCAGGGCAACTTCATCGACGACCTGACGACCGGGACCCAGGCCGCGGCGGCGGGAGGCATCACCACCGTCGGCACCTTCGCGTACCCGCAGGGCGAGGAGACCGCGGTCGACGCGATGCGGCGCTGGCTCGGGGAGGTCGGCAGGATGGCCGTCGGCGACGTCTTCTTCCACGCGTCGAGCTGGCCGCCCACGCCGGAGCTCGCGGAGATGATGCCGGAGCTCGCGGCTCTGGGTCAGCCCAGCCACAAGGTCTTCATGACCCGCTCCGACTTCGGGGCCCGCCGACGCGAGCTCATCGACGTGCTCGAGGCGGCCCGGGACGCGGGGGTCGTGACGCTCATGCACTGCGAGGACGGGGCCATCCTGAGCGCCGCGCTGAACCGCCTGCGGGCCCGGGGGCGCACCTCGCTCGCCCATTACGCAGAGAGCCGCCCGGAGATCGCCGAGATCGCCGCGACGCAGGATGCGGTCGCCCTGTGCGCCCTGACGGGCGCCCCCATGCACTTCGTGCACCTGTCGTCGGCAAGGACGCTCGACGCGGCGCGCGATCCGTCGTTCGGGCCGCTCCCCATCACGATCGAGACGCGGCCCCTCTACCTCTACTTCACCGACGAGTGGCTGCGCGGCCCCGATGGCCCGCTCTACATCGGGCAGCCTCCGCTGCGGCCGGCGGCCGACGTCGAGGCGATGTGGGAGGGGCTGCGCGACGGACGGATCGACATGCTCGCGACCGATCACGCCCCCTGGACCCGCGAGCAGAAGCTGGATCCGGAGCTGAGCGTTGCGCGCCTTCGCCCCGGCGTGAGCGATCTGCGCTTCGTCCGCCCCGTGCTCTTCTCGGAAGGCGTCCGCAGGGGCCGCCTGTCGGTGGAGCGCTACGTGGAAGTGACGTCGACGGCCGCGGCCCGCGCCTTCGGCCTCTATCCGGACCGCGGGGTGATCCGCGAGGGCTCGTACGGCGACGTCATGGTCCTCGACCCCGAGCGGACGCACGTGGTCGACGCGGACGACGATCCCTCGAGGTCGGACTACACGCCCTTCCAGGGCTGGGCCCTGACCGGCTGGCCCGTGATGACGATCCGACGCGGCGAGGTGGTCTACGAGGATGGGCGCGTGACGGGACGGCCGGGAAGCGGACGTCCGGCCGTGCGCCGCCCGTGGCCCGCGTAAGTCGGACCCCACACCGGACCCGGCCGATGCACGCTCTCGCCCTCACGCTCGCCCTCGCCGCCCCTCAGCAGCTCCCCGCTCCCTTCGAGACCCCCTGGAATCGGGCGATCCCGCGGATCGTGGAGCAGCCACCCGACGCCCGGCCCCTGGTGCCGGCCGGGTTCGAGGTCGGTGTCTTCGCCGACGGCCTCGACGGGCCGCGGCGGCTCGCGCTCGCCCCGGGCGGCGACGTTCTGGTGGCCGAGAGCCGCGCCGGCCGGATCGTGGTCCTGCGGGACGCAGACGCAGACGGCTCGGCCGAGCGCCGTGAGGTCTTCGCCTCGGACCTCGAGCGCCCGTACGGGTTGGCCTTCCGGGGCGGCTTCCTGTACGTGGGAAACAACGACGCGGTCGTGCGCTTCCCGTACGCTGCGGGCCAGCTCAGGGCGGTCGGGCCGCCGGAGCACGTCGTCGACCTGCCCCTGAGCAGCGACGCCGTCGACCGTGATACGGCGGAGCGACTCGGCATCGACGTCAGCCGCACGCGTGGCTTCAACCACTGGACCCGCAACCTGGTGTTCGACCCGGATGGCCGGAAGATGTACGTGGCGGTCGGCTCGGCGACGAACGCGACGCCGGGCACCGACCCCCGACGGGCGGCGATCAACGAGTACGACCCGGACGGCACGGGACACCGGGTGCTCGCGGCCGGGCTCCGCAACCCGGTGGCCCTGGCGTTCCACCCCGGGTCGGGCGTGCTCTGGACCGCCGTGCACGAGCGGGACCATCTGGGCGACGAGCTCGCCCCGGACTTTCTGACCTCCGTCGTGGACGGGGGCTTCTACGGCTGGCCGTACGCCTACATCGGCCCGAACCCTGAGCCTATCCTGAACGGGGCCCGCCCGGATCTGGTCGAGCGCACGCTCGTGCCGGACGTGCTCCTGCCGGCGCACGCCGCGCCGATGGGGATGGCGTTCTACACGGGCGACCAGTTCCCCGGCCGGTACCGGGACCACGCCTTCGTCGCGCTCCACGGATCGATCAACCGCCTGGACCTGGTCGGGTACTCGGTGGTGCGCATCCCCTTCGAGAACGCCCGGCCCGCCGGCCCCCCCGAGGACTTCCTGACCGGGTTCATCGTCCGCGACGACGACCGCAAGGAGGTGTGGGCGAGGCCGGTCGACGTGCTCCAGGCCGCGGACGGGTCCCTGCTGGTTTCCGACGACGCGGGAGGGCGCATCTTCCGGGTCAGCTACTCGGGACGCTGACCGGCGGCGAGGCGTTCCCCGTCCGTCAGCGCGCCTGCGTCGGCACCTGCACCGGCTTCTGGTGGACGAGGATCCGCTCGCTTCCGAGCCCCGCCATCTCCGACTCCCGGCTCGGCGTCCTCGAGGTGCGCCCGGTCACCTTCGCGACCTGCGCGGCGGCGACCATCATCCTCTCCTGGGCCGCGCGCAGGTTCTGCTCGACCTCCTGCCGGGGGAGCCCCGCGGTCCGCGCCTGCTGCGCGTATTCCTCCACGCGCCGGACCTCGTTCAGGAACCCGACCACCCGAGAGCGGAGCTCCTGGTTCCGCCTCTCCCGCTGTCCCGCGGGACGACCCGGGATCGTCCCCACCGGCACGCTCGTCATCGCCGAATAGCCGAGGTGCGCGAGCAGCGGAAGTCCGATGAGCACCCGAAGCACCGTCGACGGGCCCGCGACGAGCACCAAGGCCAGCCCGAAGGCTTCCGCCGCCGCAATCCAGGTCCAGCGGTCCCTCGTGGCCAACCACACGGTGACCTTCATGGCGTTCCCCCTTCCGATCGCGAAGTCGGAAGGCCGGGATACAACCATCGTGCCACGTGCCGGCTCCGGGGCCGGCGCGCCGTTTCCGGGGCGCGGGCACCCCGGGGGGGGCACAAACTTCCCGGCAGGTGGCACTCCGGTGTCGGACCGCCACCTACCGGGTCGGGGCCACGGCTCGCATCACGGGGGAGCGTGCGGCTCGGGTGAGCCCTCCCCCCCGGTTTGCGTCAGTGCCGGTCGAGCGCCTCGGGGCCGAGCGGCTGGGGCAGGGACGGCGTGCGCCGCTCGGCCTTCGCCTCCTCGAGCTGGCGGAGAAGTCGGCGGATCTCGCCCAGCACCTCGTCGCTGGGACGGTCCCGCATCCTGCGGCGCTTGCCCTCGCAGTCGGCCAGATAGCGCTCGAGGGTGCTCATGCTGCGGTTCTCAGGGTCATCGCGTGCGTCTCCCAGAGCCCCTTTGGAGTGGGGGGGCGGTCGACGATTTCCGTGCAAACGTGATGCCGAGCGAGCAGGCCGGCGCGGCAAAAGCTTGTCGCGCAGGCAACAAA
>JBFFWJ010000245.1:0-5729 GCA_041570315.1 Longimicrobiales bacterium
GAGGGCTCGGGGGCCGGCGTGGGTCCGGGCCAGGCCGTCCGGATCATGACCGGGGCCCCCGTGCCTCCGGGGGCGGACACAGTGGTGCGGGTCGAGGACACGGACGCGGAGACGCGCCCCGGCGTCGTGTCGATCTTCGAGGCCCGCGACCGCGGACGGCACGTGCGCCGTGCGGGGCGGGACATGGTCGAGGGCGAGACGCTGCTCGCCCCCGGTCACGCGATCACGGCGGGCACCGTGGGCCTCCTGGCCGCGGCCGGATGCGCCTCGATCACGGTGTACCGACCGCCGAGCGTCGCGATCCTGACCACGGGAAACGAGCTCCGCTCGGCGGATCGCTACGACGACGTGCGGGCCGGCGGGGGCATCCCGGACTCCAACGGGCCGATGCTGGCCGCCATGGTGCGCGCGATCGGAGCGCGACCCGTCTTCCTGGGCATCGCGAGTGACAGCGCGCCGGATCTGACCCGCCGCATCGAGCGGGGCTCGGAGTGCGACGTGCTCGTCACCGTGGGCGGGGCTTCGATGGGGGAAGCCGACCTGGTCAAGCGCGTGCTGGAGGATCTCGGATACGAGCAGGACTTCTGGCGCGTGCGGATGAGGCCCGGCAGCCCCTTCGGCCTCGGATGGCTCCCGAGAGGCGGATCCGCCCGACAACCGGTCTTCGGCCTGCCGGGCAACCCCGCGTCCGCGTTCGTGACGTTCGAGGTCTTCGTCCGACCGTTCCTGCTGGCCCTCGCCGGCCACGCGCGCCACGCGCGCCCGACCGTCCGCTGCAGCTCGACCGAGCCGATCGACACGCCGGCCGCGCTCACGTACTTCCAGAGGGTGCGGCTTTCGCGCGGCTCGGATACGGTTCTCGCCACCCTCACCGGCTCCCAGGGCTCCGGCCTCGTGAGCGGCCTCGCGTCGGCGGACGGACTCGCGGTCGTGCCCGCCGAGATCGAGCGCATCGACCCGGGGGACGAGCTGGACGTCATGCTGCTGGACGGGGCGTGGGCGGACGCATCCGGCTCTGCGGTCTAGGCGCGCGCGCCACGCTCGGCGCCCTCGCCGTGCTGGCGTGGTCCGGATGCCATCTCCCTCGCTGGCCGGTCGAGGCGCGCATCACGTCGGGGTACGGCCTGCGACTCGCCGGCGTGCGACCGGACATCCACCGGGGCGTCGACCTGAACGTGCCCACCGGCACGCCGGTGGGGGCGATGACGGACGCCCGGGTGCGCTTCGCCGGCGTCATGCCCGGCTTCGGCAACGTCGTGTGGCTCGACCACGGCGCTGGCACGCTGACGATCTACGCGCATCTCTCGGAGATCCGCGTGCGCGCCGGTGAGCGCGTGCGACCGGGAGACGTCGTCGGCCTGAGCGGCGCCTCGGGAGACGTCACCGCGCCGCACCTCCACTTCGAGGTGTGGCGGTGGGGCCGGGCGGTCGATCCCGTGCCGCTCCTGGGCGGGTTGCCCCGCTGAGGGGAGTCCCGCGCTCGGGGAGCCGTCAGCCCTGGGACCGGAGCGCCCCGATCTCCTGCACGAGCCTGGGGACGACCTCGAAGAGATCACCGACGATTCCGTAGTCCGCGATGCCGAAGATCGGCGCGTCGGCGTCACGGTTGATCGCGACGATCGTCTGCGACGTCCGCATCCCGGCGAGGTGTTGGATGGCACCGGAGATGCCGACGGCCACGTACAGCTTGGGCGCGACGGTCTTCCCCGTCTGCCCCACCTGCTCTCCGTGCGGTCGCCACCCGGCGTCCACCACGGCGCGCGACGCGCCCAGCGCCACGTCGGAGCCGATGGCGTCCCGAAGCTCCTCGAGCAGGTGCCAGTTCGAAGGCTCCTTCATCCCCCGTCCTCCCGACACGACGATCGACGCCTCGGTCACGTCGAGCGCCCCTTCTCCCGCCGCCTCGCGCCGCACCACCCTGACCCGCCAGCCCGACGGATCCACGTCCGGCCTCACCGTGGTCACCGCGCCCGCGGCGGGCTGCTCGACCTCATGGAAGACGTTCGGCCGAACCGACACGAGCGTGGGCGTCGCGTCGATCTGGAGGGTGGCGAAGGCCTTGCCCGAATAGACCGGCCGGGTGATGAGCAGCGCGTCACCCTGCGCGTCAATGGCGGTGACGTCCGAGGCGAGGGGCACGTCCAGCAGGGCGGCGACTCTCGGGGCGAGGTCCTTGCCCAAGGACGTCGCCGGGAAGATCACGACCCCGAAGCCCCCCTCGCGGACGTGATCGGCGACGGGCTGCGCGTAGCCTTCCGGGTTGTACTCGGCGAGGGCCTCGTGCTCGAGCACCGTGATCGCCGCGGCACCGAAGCGGCCGAGCTCCGAGACGCCGTCCGAAGTCCCCGCGCCACCCAGAAGCAGGGCATGCGCCTCGCCACCCCTCGCCTGTGCGATCCGCCCGGCCACGCTGACGGCTTCTCGGCCGGCGCCTCCGACCCGGCCGTCCCTCTGCTCCACGAACGCCAGCACCTTCGTCATGTCGATGCGACTCCAGATCACCCGTGATTGCTCTTCGTGCGCTTCTCGGCCGACCGAGGCCCCCGACCTACAGCGCGTTCGCCTCTTCGCGCAGCAGGCGCACGAGCTCCGGCACGGCGTCGGGGCCCTCTCCGACGATGCGCCCCTCGGGGCGCGGCGGCGGCTCCCGCAGGGAGCGGAGCGTCACCCCGCTCTCGACCGTCCCGATCTCCTTGACGTCGAGCGGCTTCTTCTTGGCGGCCATGATCCCCTTGAGCGCGGCCAGCCTCGGCTCGTGCGGACCCTTGGTCATGCACAGCACCGCCGGCAGGTCGACCTCGACGACCTCGCTTCCGCCTTCCACCTCTCGGTGACACGCGACGGTGTCGCCCTCGACGTCGAAGGAGGAGACGTTGGTGACGCAGGGCCGACCCGTCAGCACCGCCGCCATCGGACCGACCTGCTGCTGGTCGTCGTCTGCGGCCTTGACCCCGAAGAGGAAGAGCGGCGCATCGGCCCCCGCCAGCTCGGTCGCGAGCGCCTTGGCCGTGGCGAGGCCGTCGAGTCCCACCTCGCCCGTCAGGAGCACGGCCCGGTCGGCTCCCATCGCCAGGCCCTTGCGAAGCATCTCCTGCGCGGAGGCGTCCCCGAGCGAGAGCAACGTGACCTCACCCGAGCCGGCCGCCTCACGAGCCCGAAGCGCGGCCTCGATGGCGAAGGCGTCGTAGGGGCTGAAGTCGTACTTGATCCCCGCCGTCTCGATGGCCGTTGCCGACGAGTCGATCCGTATGCGGGCCTCGGTGTCCGGGACCCGCTTCACACAAACGATGACGTCCAAGGCGCTGACTCCAATCCGAGAGTGTCCCGGTGGACGGGGAGCACCGCGTCCGGGCGGTTGCGCTCATGAATCCCACGCGCGACGCGCGCAGCTACCCCCGAGCGCGGGATGGGATCCTCCACGGCCGCTCGCGCCTGCGGGCCCCGGGCCCCCGTGCGGGCGCGGGCCAGGCTCGTGCGGAGGCGCCCTAGAGAAACGCCCCCAGAACCGCGAAGCACACGGCCGCGATCGAGCCGGCGACGAGCGCATAGGGGAGCTGCGTCCGGACGTGGTCGATGTGATCCGTGGCCGAGGCCATCGAGGAGATGATCGTGGTGTCGCTGATCGGCGAGCAGTGGTCACCGAAGATCCCCCCGGCCAACGCCGCGGCGACGAACGGGGCCAGCGGCAGCCCGAGGGTCTCGGCGGCCGGAACGGCGATCGGCAGCATGATCGCGAAGGTGCCCCAGCTCGTTCCCGTGGCGAAGGCGATGCCGCCCGAGACGACGAAGACGAGCGGGAGGTAGAGGTAGTTCGGCATCGTGCCGGCGGTGACCTGCGCGACGTAGACGCCCGTGCCGAGCGCTTCGATCACGTCACCGAGCGCCAGAGCGAGGAGGAGGATCAGCGCGAGCGGCACGAGGGCGCCCGCCCCCTTGAGGCCGATCTTGACGAGCTCGTCCTGCGTGAAGGCGCGCTGCGCCAGCAAGAGCACCCACGAGACCGCGAGCCCCACCAGGACCGACCAGAGCACGCTCGTCGACCCGGAGCCGTCCTGCAGGCGGCCGTTGCCCGTGATGAAGAGCGCGACCGGCATGAAGAGCACCATCGCGGCGATGGGCAGGAACATGTTGATCGCTCGCGGGGGGATGCGGTCGATCGGCGGCGGTGACAGGACCTCCTCGTCGATCATCGGCGTCGCGTTGGGCCAGAGCAGCTCGCCGCCGCGCGTCCGTTCCTCGGCCTTCCTCATCGGCCCGATGTCGATGCCCAGGAGGATCACTAGGAGGACGAGGATCACCGCGGCGATCGCATAGAAGTTGAGGAGCACCGCCTCCAGGAACACGGTGAGCGCCCGCTCGACCCCGAGCCCCTCGAGAATGCCCAGGTTGTAGGCGCCCCAGGCGTTCATCGGGATCAGGATGCAGATGGGCGCGGACGTCGAGTCGACGATGTAGGCGAGCTTCTCGCGAGAGACCCGGTACCGGTCGAAGAGGGGACGGGACACCGCTCCGGCGACGAGCACCGTGATGTTCGACTCGATGAAGATCACGATCCCGGTCGCCCAGGCCAGGAGCTGGGCGCGCTTCGGAGAATCGACCCAGTGGCTCTGCTCGAGCCGCTGCACGAACCCGCGAACGCCTCCCGAGGCCTCGACGGTGGCGATCAGCGCCCCGATCACGAGCGTGAACATGATGGTGCGGGCGTCGCCCTCGCCTCCGAGCACGTCCACGGTGCTCTGGATCGTGGCGCCGAGGCCGGCGACGGGGTTCCACCCCTCCAGAATCGTCCAAGCCAGCCAAATGCCACCTGCGAGCGACAGATAGACCTGTCGCGTTCCGATCGCCAGGGCGATGGCCAGGACCGGTGGCAGGATCGAGATCCACGTCGGATCGCTCATGCGGGCACTCCCCTCGCTGCTAGATGGACCCCCACCCGTCGGGCCGAGACACACCCTCCGAGCCGCGCACGTAGAACCGATAGGGCAGGTCCGCGGCGGCCGACACTCCCACGCGCCCGGACACCCCCACCAGCGCGTCGTCCACGGTCCACCCGGCCAGCAGCTCGAGCGGCGGGCGGCGCAGGTCGTGGCCGTAGAGCGCCCCGGTGATCCCGAGCGCCTGGCAGAGCCGGCCCGGACCTGCGGCCAGAGGCGCGCGGCCGCCGCGGCGAGCGGCCATCCGGCCCAGGCCCTCCAGGGGGTCCAGGCCGCGCAGGAGGACCGCTTGGCCCTCGCCCTCCGGCCCCGTCACGACGTTCACGCACCAGTGCACGCCATAGCTGCGGTAGACGTATGCGCGGCCTGCGGCGCCGAACATCGCCTGGTTCCGCCGGGTGACGCCGGCGGCGGTCGCCGCGTGCGACGCCGCGTCACCCGGCCCGGAATAGGCCTCCGTCTCGACGATCACGCCGACCGTGCGGGAGCCTCCCAGCGTGGACACCAGGAGGCACCCGAGCAGATCGCGCGCCACCTCCACGACAGGACGCTCCAGGAAGGCGCGCGCGACCGCGCCGCGCGCGGGCGCGCCCTCCGCCCAGGGCCGGAAGAGCCCGGTCGCGGTCAGCTCCGGCCCCGGCTACCGCTCGAGCTGCCCCCCGAGCCGCCCTTCGGGCCGTCTCCACCGCCGGACCTGCGCTGGTAGTCGGAGCGCCACGCGTCCAGCACCTGGTCGGCTCGACGGGGCACGGCTCTCGCGATCGCCTCCGGATTGTCGTGCATCGTCGCGAAGAC
>JBFFWJ010000246.1:0-5728 GCA_041570315.1 Longimicrobiales bacterium
ACCCCGTGGGTGGTGGCGGACTCCAGGAAGAACGCCGGGACCTCCAGCCCCTTCGAGACGAAGACGGCCGGGACGTCGAAGGAGAACAGGACGTCGAGCCTCAAGCGCGCCTCTTCGTCCGTGAGGCACCCGATGTAGCTCATCTCGGTCTCCCCGAACACCCACATCCGGCCGGCGGCCACGCGCTCGGTGTGGCCGGCGAGCGCCAGCCCGGGCGAGTTGACGTCGGGGTCCGACACCCTGCGATCCAGCCCGACCCGCTCGTTGAGGAGCTCCAGCGCGAGCACCTCCTGCTTGGCGTCCCAGAGGTCCTGGACGGTGATGCTCTTCGGGCTCAGGATCACCTCACACGCGGACGCGGCTCGGGATGCTCATTCGCCCCCGATGCCCTCGTGCAGCGGCGGCGCCTGATGGTTGCGCCGGCGCTCCCGCTGCTTGCGCAGCATCCGGCTCAGGCGATCGACCGCCTGGTCGAGCGCCGTACGGAACTCGGCTCCGTCGCCGTGGGCGACGACCGGCTCCCCGCCGTCCACGTGCACGATGACCTCCACCGTTCGTGAGAGCTTCTCCTCGGCATACACGACATCGGCGGCCGAGGCGCGCGGCTCGTACTTGGCGAGGGACGCCATCTGCCCCTCGGTGCGCTCGAGGACGTCTTCGGGGACGTCGCAGTGTCGCTCGGTGATTTGAACTCGCAACCTGGATCTCGCTTGGAGGGAATGAGGTTGGGCAAGCGCTGATCGGACGTGCCGACCAGAGAGCTGGAGAGACGGACCCGGAAAGTTAGTCGACCCCCGTTTCGGCGACCACCCGAAGAAGCCATCGCTCGAATGAGAGGGCCGTGGCGTCCCACGAGAACCCCTCGGCGAAGGCGCGCGCACGCCGGCCCATCTCGGCCCGCCGCTGCCCGTCGCCGAGGAGGGCGTCGAGGGCGTCGGCGAGGGCCTCCACGTCGCCGTGCGGCACGAGCAGCCCGGTCTCGCCGTGCACGACCGACTCGCGCAGACCCGGCGCGTCGGAGGCGACGCTCGGCGTTCCGCACGCCGCCGCCTCCAGATTCGAGATGCCCCACCCTTCCTTCGCGGAGGTCAGCACGTGCAGCCACGCGCTGCGGAGGCGGCTCCGCTTCTCCTCCTCGCTGACGACCCCGAGAAAGCGCACGCGCTCCTCGATGCCGAGGCGGCGGGCCTCTTGTTCGAGCGCCGAGCGTCGGTCCCCGCCTCCCGCCACCCACAGATCGACGTCGCGACCCCGCGCGAGCAGCAGGGCGAGCGCCCGCAGGACCAGGTCCACGCGCTTGTAGCGCTTGAGACGTCCCACGAAGAAGAGCGTCGGCCTCTCGGCGCGGGCGCCTTCGACCGGCGTGTACCAACCCAGGTCGATCCCGTTCGGGATCACCTCGAGCAGCTCGGGTCGCAGGCCGCGGCGGGCGAGGTCCCCGCGCGTGCTTTCGGAGACGACCACCCCGGGGGTGCGCCGGAAGACGAGGGGCACCGCGCGCTCGAGCACCCACGTGAGCATCGCCACCGGAAGCGGGGCGGCCCGGAACGCGGTCGCCCCGAAGAGGTGATGCACGAGGAGCGCGACGCGATCGCGCGTCCAGAAGCGACAGAAGATGGGGATCTTGTTCAGGTCCTCGACCACCACGTCGAACCGCCTGGCCGCGAGGTGGCGCCGGTAGTAGCGGGGCGCCGCGATGGAGAAGGTGTAGCGCCGGCCCGTTCGGTGCACCTCGAGCCCGTCCAGGGCCGCGCGGGGCGCGCAGCCCGGCCAGCCGGAGACCAGGAGGGTCACCCGGTGACCTCGGGCCGCGAGCCGTCCGAACACCTGGTGCAGGTGCTCCTCCGCCCCTCCGGCGCGGGGGTTCTCGCGGTCGAGCCAATTCACGACGAGGATCTCGAGCGGGCGCACCTCCGGGTCGCGGCTCACGCGGTGCGCTCCCCGCCCTTCAGCTCCGCCCGACCCGCGTCTTGTAGAGCGCATCGAGCACCCCGTTCACGAAGCGGGGGGAGTCGTCGCCGCCGTACGCCTCGGCGAGCCGGATCGCCTCCTGGATCGCCACCTTCGGGGGCACGTCCTCGACCCACAGGAGCTCGATGGCGCCGATCCGGAGCACGGCCCGGTCGATGCTCGACAGCCGTTCGAGCCGCCAGTTGTCGAGAGCCTCCTGAAGGGCGGCGTCGACCTCGGGCAGGTGGTCGTCGAGCAGCTCGAGAAGGCGGCGCACGTACGGCAGCCTCCTCGGCGCGATCCTGCGTCTCTCGACCGTCTCCACGAGCGTGTCGCGCAGGCTCGCGCGCCGCCCCGCGCTCTCCCATCGGTAGTGGATCTGGAGCGCCCACGCGCGGGCGCGGCTGCGATCCCGTCGGGTGCGCGGATCGATTCGGCCCTCGTCGCTCACGGGGCCGCGAGACCCCGGTAGACCGACGCCATCTCCACGGCGGCGAGCGCCGCCTCGTACCCCTTGTTGTCGGCGCCGGCCCCGGCGCGCGCCCGTGCCTGCTCCACGTCGTCCGTGGTCAGGACACCGAAGACGACGGGGATGTCCGACGCGCGCGCGACGGCTCCCAGGCCGAGGGACGCTTCCTGGCACACGTAGTCGAAGTGCGGCGTCTCCCCCCGGATGACGCATCCGAGGGTCACGACCGCGTCGAAGCGGCGGGTCGCCACGGCCCGAGCTGCGGTCTGCGGCAGCTCCCAGGCACCCGGCACACGGATCACCGTGACGTCGTCCTCCCCGGCTCCGTGCCGGGCGAGCGCTTCGAGCGCGCCTTCCAGGAGCGCCTCGGTGATCTCGGCGTTGAAGCGGGCCACGAGGACCGCGATGCGCATCCCTGCGGCGTCGACTCTCCCGCGCCGGTGCTCGACGGGTGACCCTTCGGAGCTCACAGGATGTGCCCCAGCTTCGAGCGCTTGGTCTCCAGGTAGCGCTCGTTGTGACGGCCCGGCTCGACGCGGAGAGGCTCGCGCCCCGTGATCTCGATGTCGTAGCCGTCCAGCCCCACGATCTTGCGCGGGTTGTTCGTGAGCAGGCGGATCGAGTGGAGGCCCAGGTCGAGCAGGATCTGGGCGCCGATGCCGTAGTCCCGCAGGTCGGGCTGGAAGCCCAACCGCTCGTTCGCCTCGACGGTGTCGAGCCCCTCGTCCTGAAGGCTGTAGGCCTTGAGCTTGTTGGCGAGCCCGATCCCCCGACCCTCCTGCCGCAGGTAGACGATCGCGCCCGCTCCCTCCTCCTGGATGCACCGCATCGCGGCGTGGAGCTGCTCGCCGCAGTCGCACCGCAGCGAGCCGAACACGTCGCCCGTCATGCACTCGGAGTGCATCCGCACGAGCACGTTGGCCTTACCCTCCAGGTCTCCCTTGACGAGCGCGACGTGCTCCCGGCCGTCCAGCACGCTCGAGTACGCGATGACGTGGAACTCCCCGTACACGGTCGGCAGCTCCGTGGTCGTGATCCGGCGCACCAGGCGCGTCTTGGTGAGCCGGTAGGCCACGAGCTGGGCGACCGTGATGAAGCGCAGGTCGTGCTCGCGCGCGAACGCCTCGAGCTCGGGACGGCGCGCCATCGTCCCGTCGGCGTTCAGGATCTCGCAGATCACCCCGACGGGCGGGAAGCCCGCGAGCTCCGCGAGGTCCACCGACGCTTCGGTCTGGCCGACGCGGCGCAGTACGCCGCCCGGCTTCGCCCGCAGAGGGAACGTGTGCCCGGGCCGCCTGAGGTCCGAGGGCACGGACTCCGGATCGGCCATGACCTGAATGGTCTTGGCGCGGTCGTGGGCGCTGATCCCCGTGCTCACGCCGAAGCGCTGGTGCGCGTCGACGGAGATCGTGAACGCGGTCCGGTGCGGGTCCGTGCTCCTGTCCGTCATGAGCGGGAGCTCGAGCTCGTCGGCCCGCTCCTCGGTCAGCGTCACGCAGATCAGCCCGCGCCCCTCCCTGGCCATGAAGTTGACGTGGTCGGGCGTGATCGCCGCGGCCGCCATGACCAGGTCGCCCTCGTTCTCGCGGTCCTCGTCGTCGGCGACGATGATCATCCGCCCCCGGCGGATGTCCTCGATGGCGTCCTCGACGCGGTCGAACTCCATAGCGGATGTCCTCAGCGGATGTCCTCGAAACAGGCCTACGTGGGGGCGATCCCGCGCTCGGAGAGCACCCTACCAACGTACTTGCCGATCAGGTCCCCCTCCACGTTGACCCGGTCCCCCGGCCTCAGGTCGCCGAGGTTGGTGTGCTCGTGGGTGTAGGGGATCACCCCCACGCGGCACACGTCCCCACCCTCCAGCTCGGCCACGGTAAGGCTCACGCCGTTGAGCGCGATCGAGCCTCGCCCCACCGTGTGCTCGGCGACGTCGCCGGGGAGCCGGAAGTCCATCAGCCAGAACTCGCCCTCGCGCTCGCTTCGCAGGAGCGTGCCGACCCCGTCGACGTGGCCCTGCACCATGTGCCCGTCCAGCCGGTCGCCGAGGCGGAGCGCCCGCTCCAGGTTGACCCGCGAGCCCTCCCGGTACCGGCCCGCGATCGTGCGGTCGAGCGTGGTGCCGATGACGTCCACCGCGAAGCCGTGCGCGTCCGTGCGGGTGACGGTGAGACAGGCACCGTCGACGGCCACCGAGTCGCCGAGCCCGAGCTCGCCGGCGAGGTCGGGCGCATGGATCAGGAAGCGTCTGATCGTCTCCCGATCCTGCGCCGACTGGATCCGGCCCGTCCCCTCGACGATGCCCGTGAACATCAAGCCCCCTGCCGGTCGAGCACGATCAGGGTGTCGCGACCGTGGAGCTCGGGCTCGAACGCGGGCTCGAAGCCGTGCCACGCGAAGCGCGCGGCATCGTCCGGGAAGGCGGGCGGGCCCTTCGGTCCCAGCGCGAGGGGCGCAACGAAGAGGTACAGGCGGTGGACCCGGTCCTCACGCAGGAGCGAGCCCGCCAGGCGGGCGCCCCCTTCGCAGAGGATCGAGCGGATGCCCAGCTCCCACGTCACGTCCATCACGGCCGCCAGGTCCACGCCTCCGGAGCCGCCGCGCACCGGGTGCACGTGGGCACCGCGCGCCTCCAGCTCCTCGATCGAGGCCTCCGGCGCGTCGTCGCGAACGAAGAGGTGCACCGGCGCCTCGTCGACGTCCTCGAGCAGCGCCGCCCCGGCCGGAAGGCCGGCGTCCGACATCACCACGATCCGGCGTGGAGGCCTCGCCCCGGCCTCCGCCAGGCGCACCGTGAGCCGCGGATCGTCGGCGCGCGCGGTCCCGGCCCCGACCAGGACCGCGTCGAACCCGGTCCTGAGTCGATGGACCTCGCGCCCGGCCTCCGCGCCGGTGATCCTCGTACGGACGTCCCGCGCCGCCGCGATACGGGCGTCCAGGCTCATCGAGAGCTTCAGGGCGACGAACGGGTCGGCCCGCAGGCTGGTGTGGAAGAAGGAGGGATTCTCGGCGCGGCCGACGCGCTCCTCCCACGCGGGTCCGATCACCTCCAGGCCCGCGCTCCTCATCGCGTCCCCACCGCCGCCCGAGACGGCTCCGGGATCGGCGGCTCCGTACACCACGCGGCGAACCCCGGCACGGATCAGCGCCTCCGAGCAGGGAGGCGTCTTGCCGGTGTGGTTGCACGGCTCGAGGCTCACGTAGGCGGTGGCTCCTTCCGCCTGACTCTTCGCATCCTCGAGCGCCACGATCTCCGCGTGCGGCCCGCCGAACGCCGCGTGATACCCCTCGCCCACGATGCGATCGTCGCGC
>JBFFWJ010000247.1:0-5705 GCA_041570315.1 Longimicrobiales bacterium
CGAGCGCCGCGGTCAGGCCGGGCACCTGGGCGTCCATGCGCTCGCAGGGCCGCGTCTCGCCACCGATCCGGATCCGCGCGCCTCCGAGCCTAAGCACCCGGTCGCGCGCGCCCTCGAGGCGGACGCCGCTCACCATCACGTTGGCTCGGCGCATGGACGGCTCGGCGTCGGGAAGCTCCTCCCGGATCCGGTCGAACGCCTCCTTCTCGATTACGGTGACCTGGCGGTGAGCGCGGCCGTAGTTGGCGTCGTCCTCGATCCCCTTGCCGGCGACGAGCCGGATGCGGTCCACCGAATCCATGGATCCCCGGTGCGCGCGCTTCGTCCAGAGAGCCTCGACGCGCCCGCTCATCCGGCCGGCCTCCGCCTCGACGGGTAGTCCACGATGTTCTCCCACTCCGAGGCGTCGGAGCGCGCGACCACGGCGACGACCGGCTCGGTGTCGCTCAGGTTGACCACCTCGTGCGGGACCCCCGGCTCGATGTAGATGAAGTCGCCCGCCTCGTTGTCGATCGACCGGCTCAGCCCCTCGCCGAACTCGTGGCGGACCCGGCCCTTGAGGATGAAGAGCATGACCTCGAAGTCGACGTGCGTGTGCGCGTACGCCACGCCACCGGGAGGCACCGTCGCCACGTTCATCGAAAGCGCCTTCGCCCCCACGTTCCCGGCCGAGAGGCCGGTCTTGTAGCGGATCCCGTTCCAGCTCCGATGCGTGTCGGGATTGCGCACGCACAGGATGCCGGCGCTCTCGTCGCTCATCGAACCATCGCCTCCAGCTCCTCGGGGGAACGCCCCAGTCCCGCGGTCAGGACCTCGGCGCCGTCCTCGGTCACCAGCACGACGTCCTCGACGAAGACGGCGATCTCGAGGTCGTGATTGTAGTACCAGGGCTCGACCGTGAAGATCATCCCGGGCTCGAGCGGAGCGTCGAGGAGGGCGGGATCGCCCGCCGCCATCCCGATGTGGTGTCCGAAGAACGAGGGGGTCTGCATGTAGCGCTCCTCGTGGTCCGGGATCGCCTCGTACGCGACCGCCGTGAGCTCGCGCAGCGTCACGCCGGGCCTCACCGCGGCGATGATCGCGTCCGCCGCGCGCGTGCTCACGAGCAGCTTCTCGCGCTGCAGCGCGTCGAAGGCCCCGTCGACGGGGAAGGTCCGCCCCACGTCGCTCACGTAGCCGTCGATCTCGCAGCCCACGTCCACGATCACGAGCTCGCCCGCCTCCATCGGGCGGTTGCGGCGGTCGTAGTGGGCCGCGAGCACGCGCCAGGGCCACAGGCTGTTCGGCCCCGACTTCACGATCGGGGTGAAGGGGATCGCCTGGGAGCCCAGCACCCGGCACGTCTCCTCGAAGGCGCCCTGGACGGACCGCTCGTCCACCCCGACCCGCACGCGCTCGGCCGCGGCGCGGATGGCCTGCACCGTGGCGTCGGCCGCGATGCGCATCTTCTGGATTTCGGCGCGCGTCTTGACCATGCGCATCCGCGCCGCCTGGTCGAAGGCGTTCTCGAGGCGCACGTCGGGGTAGTCGGTGCGCAGGCGCAGGATCATCGTCTCGATCGGGTCGAGCGCGCCGAAGCGGGGAAGCTCGGGTGTCACGACCGGTCCGGGGACCCCGGCGTTGACCCGGATCGTGCGGCCCGCCCGCGCCCGCGCCCGGATCAGCGGCTCGAGGTCGTCGATGCCGCGGTACTCCTCGACGCCGGCGATGCTGCGCAGGCGGTAGTCGCCCAGGAGCGGCCGGCCGGGAAAGTCGTTCGGACGGCCCGGGTTCTCGAAACGGGCGTCGGAGGCGGGCAGGTAGAGCGTCGCCCGGTCGGTGTCGGCGTCGAGCACGAGCATCGAGCCCGGAACCTCCAGGCCCGTGTAGTACAGGAAGTCGTCGAGCTGCCGGAAGGTGCCGCCGTCGGTGCGCCCGTCGGAGGAGGGCACCAGGAGCGTGCCGCCTCCGCTCTCGCGCAGGAGCCGGATCATGTGGCTGCGACGGAAGGCGTACTCCTGCGGCCGGAAGTCGAGCCGCGGCACCCAATCGGCGTAGCGCTGCTCCGGTGTCTGGCCGACGAGCGCCACGGGCTCGAGCGAGAGCGCGGAGGCCGCGAGGGCCAGCGCTGCGGCGGCGGGGCGCACGAGGCTACGGGAGCCGATCATGTAACAAAAGCCGGCGTACGGGTTAAACGAGCGGAGTAGGTTGGGCGGCTGGCCGCGTGCCCGCCAGACCCGGGAGGTCGCGCTGTCCCTTCGTCTGCACATCGAGCTCGTGTACGACCCCGGCTGTCCGAACGTGGACCGCGCGCGGGACGTGCTCGCCGCGGCCTGCCGCGACAGCGCGATTCCCGCGGTGTGGACGGAGTGGAGCAGCGACGATCCGGACTGCCCGGAGCACGCCCGCAACCTCGGCTCCCCCTCGATCCTCGTGAACGGCGAGGACGTCGCCCCGGGGCCTCATCCGTGGGCGCCCCGCGAGCCGGGTGACGGGCCACGCAGCCGCATGTACCGGGACGGCGACGCCATCGTGGCCGCACCGCCGCTCGGTCGCGTGGCCGACGCCATCCGGACCGCGGTCGGACCGGACGCCGGTTAGCGTCCCTGCCGGTCGTCGGACACCGGGCGGCCCCGGTCGCGAACCCAGCGGTCGTACCAGGCCAGGTAGCGCTCGTAGCGGTCGACCTGATACGACGGGACCCGGATGCCGTGGCTCTGGCCCGGATAGACGACGAGCTGGGTCTCGACGCCGCGCCTGCGCAGCGCCTGATACAGCTGCTCGGAGTTGAGGATCGGCACGTTCCAGTCGTCCTCGCCGCCCATGATCAGCGTCGGCGTGACCACGTTCTGCACCTTGTTGAAGGGGCTGATGCGCTCCCAGCTCTCCCGGTTGTCGTCCTCCCAGGGCAGGCCGAGCTCGGCCTCCCACTGCCGCTGGTAGTGGTCGTGGCCGTAGTTGGCGATGTAGAGCACCTCGCTCGCCCCGGTGATCGCGCCGTGGAAGCGTTCGGTCTGCGTGATCACGTAGTTCGTCAGGATCCCGCCGTACGACCAGCCGCCCACGCCCAGCCGGTCCCGATCCGCCCAACCCTGCTCGATCGCGTGGTCGACGCCCGCCATCACGTCCATGAAGTCGGGGTTGCCCCAGTCGGCCCACAGCGCGGCCGAGAAGTCCTGGCCGTAGCCGGACGAGCCGCGCGGGTTCGTGCGCACGACCAGGTAGCCCTTGGCGGCGAAGAGCTGGGACTCGAACTGGAACGCGTGGTTGTACTGCGACACCGGCCCCCCGTGGATGCGCAGCAGCGTCGGGTAGCGCCGGCCTTCGACGTAGTCGATGGGGAAGGTGACGAAGCCCTCGACCTCGGTCCCGTCGGGCGAGCGGAAGTGGACGTTGCGCGTTTCGGCGACCCGAACCGCGGAGAGGAAGCCGTCGTTGTGGCCGGTGAGTCGGGTCAGCTCGGCGGAGCCGTCGTCCGCGCCGGCGACCGCGTGGATCTCGCCGGGCCGCTCGAGCGTGCTCACGGTCACGGCGAACGTCCCGCCCGCCCAGTCGAACGGGCCCGCGGCGAGGGGTCCGGCCACGGGGCGCTCGAGTCCCGTGCCGTCGGGGCGGATGCGGGCGAGGTGGTTTTCGGCCGAGTCCTCGAGCCGGAACCAGATCCAGCGACCGTCGTCGGAGAAGCGTGGCTGGCTCACGTTGCGGTCGAGGTCTTCGGTGAGCAGGCGCGGCTCGCCGCCGTCCGCCGAGATCACGGCGAGGTGCGTCGTCGCGTACCAGATCAGGTCGGGCCGGACGCCGGACGTGTAGGTGATCCAGCGGCCGTCCGGGCTCCACATGGGTGAGCGATCGGCACCGGGATTCGACGTCAGACGGGTGGGACCGTCCGTGGGCTCCGCGCGGTCGGCCGAGACGATCCACAGATCGGAGTTCTCGTTGCCGTCCGGCTCCTCGGTGCGGTTCGACGCGAAGACGATCCTGGAGCCGTCGGGGCTCCACTCGCCGAGCGACTCGTCCCAGCGGCCGCTCGTGAGCTGACGCAGCGCCTTCGACGCCAGGTCGTAGACGTAGAGGTGCGTGCGGCGGCTGCCGGTGAGGTAGCCGACGTTGTCGCGCTTGAACTGGAGCCGGTCGATGACCCACGGATCCCGCGGGGCGTTGTCCCTGCGATCCGGGTCCTCCTCTTCCGGATCGCGGATCGTGAGGAGGAGCCGCGTCCCGTCGGGGGACCAGCGGTAGCCGGAGATCCCCTGCTCGACGTCGGTGAGCGCGAAGGCCTCGCCGCCGCGGCGGTCGAGCGCCCACACCTGCGTCTCGCCCCCGTCCCGGGCCGCGGTGAAGGTGAAGTAGCGCCCGTCCGGGCTCCAGCCCGGCGAGCCCGCCGGCTTGCCCTCGGCGGTGAGCCCGAGCGGCTCACCGCCCTCCGCCGACACCCGGTAGACGCGCGTGTACGAGCGCTCGTCCTCGAGCGACGTGCGCCCCACGGTGTAGGCGATCCAATCCCCGTCGGGACTGACCACGGGCGCGCCCACGTCGCGCATCAGGAACATGTCCTCGATCTCGATCGGGCGGGGCCCCTGAGCGGCGGCCTGCGCAGCGGCGGGCGCGGTCGACGCCATGCCCACCAGCCCCGCTGCGGTCGCCAGGGCGATCGCGAAGAGCCGGGCGCGGGCGATCGTCGGTGTCTTCATCTCGTCGTCTCTCGGTCGTGGCCTCGCGGATCCCTTCGTCGGGACTCGGGTGCTGCGCGCGGCGCCCTCACATCCCCGCCTGCTCGCGCACCCAGCGCGCCGCCTCCTCGTGCGTCCCGAACCACACGCCGTCTCGGGACTTCATGTGCTCGATCAGGCCCTCGAGCGCCACGATCCGCGAGCGGTGCCCGATCACGTGCGGGTGCATCGTCAGGAGGAACATCGTGCGCTCCTCCCACGCCTTGTCGAACTCGTCGATCCACACCTGCATCACGTCACGCGGGTTCATGTAGCTGTCGCCCCGTGGGTTGAAGAGGGGCGCGTCGTCGAGGATCCACTCGACCGGCAGCTCCACCATGCCGGTGGGCTCGCCGTTCTGGACGAGCTCGTACGGCCGGTCGTCGGCCATGAGCGAGCTCTCGTAGAGGAGGCCGAGCTCCCGCACGATCGACAGCGTGTTCGGGCTGTGGTTCCACGACGGCGCGCGGTAGCCCACCGGCCGGCGGCCCGTGATCCGCTCGATCTCGTCCATCGCGTCGCGCAGCAGCCGCTCCTCGGTCTCGGCGTCCAGCGACGTGTTGAGCTCGTGGATCCAGCCGTGCACGCCGATCTCGTGCATCCCCGAGGCCTGGATCACGCCGGCCTGCTCGGGGGCGAGCTTCAGGCTCCATGCGGGGAAGAAGAAGGTCGCCGGGATCTCCTGCTCGTCCATCAGGCGGACGACCCGGGGCAGCGCGACGCGGGCACCGTACTGGCCCTGCGAGAGCGGGCCCACGCTCACCTGACCGGTCCGCAGGCCCTGCACCGTCTCGTTGTCGACGTCGTAGGACAGGAGCACCGCGACCCTCGCCCCGCCCGGCCAGGAGTCCGGGTTCAGGTCCCGGCCGGCGCGCACCTGGCCCACCGCCGAGCGCACGTAGTCCTCCGACCAATTCCACGGCTCGTCGGCGGGGCCGGCCGTTCCCTGGGCGGCGTCGGCGGAGTCGGCGGGCTGGCAGCCCGCCGCGAGGAGGAGCCCCAGCGCGAGCGCGGACA
>JBFFWJ010000248.1:0-5700 GCA_041570315.1 Longimicrobiales bacterium
ACCACCTCGACCCCCCGCTGATCGAGCGGCTGCGCAAGCCCGGCGCGACGGTCATCGTTCCCGCGACGCCGGACGGGGCGCGCGACGCGGCCGGCGCCGACCGACTCCGGCAGGTGGCGGACGCCCGGGTGATGCAGAACGGGGAGTCGGCCCGGCTCGACGTGAGCGGCGACGGGCGGACGGACGTGGAGATCGAAGCCGTGGCCATGTACGACCTGATCCCCGGTGAGCCGTTCCACGCCCGGGGCGAGGGCAACGGGTACGTCGTGACGCTCGGCGGCGTCCGGCTGTACTTCGCCGGCGTCACCGAATGCACGCCGGAGGTCCTCGCGCTCCGCGGCATCGACGTCGCCTTCGTTCCGATGAACCTTCCCCACGGCAGGATGCCGCCGAGGGCGGCGGCGGAGTGCGTGAGGCGGATCGGCCCGCGGGTCGTGTATCCCTACCACTACCGGGAACAGCCGATCGAGGAGTTCGTCGAGGCGCTGCGCGGCGGGCCGATCGAGGTCCGGGTCCGGGACTGGTACCCGCCCGGGGGGTAGGGCGCGCCCGCGCGCCCGAGCGAGGCCTCGCGCTGGCGGCCCGGGCTTCGGGCCCCGAACTTGCCCGCTCCACCAGGTCGCCACGGACCCGCCGCCGGAAGCCCCGCCGGAAGCCTCACCGGACGGCCGCACCGAGGAGGAACCATGTCATCGTCCCGACCTTCGATCCCGCCGCTCCTCGCCCTCGTCGCCGTGGCGCTCGTGGGCTGCGCGGAGAGCACGGACTCGGCCGAGAGCACGGCGTTCGGCGCGCCCGACTACCCGAACGTGATCACGGGCGACGGATTCCCGAACCCGAACCCGACGCGCGTCGGGAGCTGGGCCACGCTGCCGGAAGGCCGACAGTGGGGGTCGACGGCCGGCATGGACACGGATCCCACGGACGGCCACGTCTGGGGATACGAGCGGTGCGCCTCGGGGTCCGCGGGAGGACCGGGGATCAACTGCGACACCAACCCGGTCGACCCGATCTTCAAGTTCGACCGTGACACGGGCGAGATCCTCACGAACTTCGGCGCCGGCGTGTTCGTGACGCCGCACGGCATCTACGTGCACGACGACGGCACCGTCTGGGTCACGGACTTCGCGGCCAACCAGGCCGGCACCAAGGGCCACCAGGTGCACAAGTTCAGCCCGGACGGCGAGCTGCTCATGAGCCTCGGCACCGCGGGCCGGGCCGGCAGCGAGCCCGGGCAGCTCAACCAGCCCAACGACGTCATCGTGGGGCCGGACGGAAGCATCTACGTGGCGGACGGCCACAGCGGCCAGAACATGATCACCGCGCAGCAGATGGCCGACGGCCGGGCCGCGGGCCTCACGGGCCGGATCGTGAAGTTCTCACCCGAGGGCGAGTACCTCACGGAGTGGGGCGAGATCGGCACCGAGCACGGACAGTTCCGCACGCCCCACGCCCTCGAGTTCGACGCGCAGGGCCGGCTGTGGGTGGCGGACCGGGGCAACCACCGCCTCGAGATCTACGACCAGCAGGGCAACTACCTGGAGTCGCGCTACCTGTACGGGCGGATCAGCGACCTGTTCATCACCCCCGACGGGATGGTGTACGCGATCGACTCCGAGTCCAACGAGCTGCGGCACATCAACTGGCGGAACGGGGTCCGCATCGGGCCCGTGGACCGCGACTGGATCGTGGGCTTCATCCCGCCGTGGGAGTCCGCGAGCCGGCCGCACAACGGCGTGGCCGGCGAGGGCATCGCGGTCGACGCCGACGGCAACGTCTACGTGGCCGAAGGGCCCGCATCGCTCGCGGACGCGGGCTCGGCGTTCACGAAGTACGAGGTGGCGGGAAGGTAGGGCCCGGCGGCCGAGCAGGCCGGGTCGGAACCGCCGCCCCCCGGGGCCCGGGGCGGCCTCGTTCCCTTCCCCCTCAGATCCTGACGACCGTCCTGCCTCGCGCCTCTCCCGCGAGCAGCGTGGCGAACGCCCCGGGCAGGTCGGCGAGCGTGATCTCGCTCGCCCGCGCCGGCAGGCGCACCGGCTTCAGGTCGGTCGCCAGCCTCGCCCATACCTCGCGCCGTCTCTCCATCGGGCACATCACCGAATCGATGCCCAACAGGCGCACGCCGCGCAGAATGAACGGCAGGACCGTGGTCCTGAGCTCGATTCCGGCCGTGAGGCCCGAGCTGGCGATGCAGCCGCCGTGGGCCATGGTGCGCGTCAGCCACCCGAGGATGTCTCCCCCGACCGCGTCGACGGCCCCGGCCCACGTCGACTTCTCCAGCGGGCGCTCGCCCAGCTCCAGCTCGTGCCGCGACAGCACGCTCCTCGCCCCGAGGGCGCGCAGGGCGTCGTGCTCGCCGTCCTTGCCGGTGAGCGCGGTCACCTCGTAGCCCAGGTTGCCCAACACCTCCACCGCGACGCTGCCCACCCCGCCCGTGGCACCGGTGACGATGACGGGACCGTTCTCGGGCCTCAGGCCGTTCCGCTCCATCTCCAGGAGAGACAGCGCCGCGGTGAAGCCGGCCGTGCCGATCGCCATCGCCTCGAACGTCGTCAGCCCTCCCGGGACCGGCACGACCCACTCGGCCGGCACCCGCGCGTACCCGGCGTACCCCCCGTCGTGGCTGACGCCGAGGCCGTACCCCGTCACGAGCACGTCGTCGCCCTCCCGCAGCGCCGGCTCCGCGCTGGACACGACCGAGCCGGCGAGATCGATGCCTCCGATCAGGGGAAACTCGCGGATGATCTTGCCCGCCCCGGTCGCGGCGAGCGCGTCCTTGTAGTTCACGCTCGAGTACGCGGTCCGGATCACGACCTCGCCGGGGCCCAGCTCGTCGAGCGCGGCCCGCACGAGCCGTCCCTCGACCTTTCCGTCCTCCTCGAAGATCCGGTAGGCGTCGAACTCGGTCATGGCCCCGCTCCCACCTCGTCCTTCATCCGTTGCCACGCCCGGCGCGCCTCCTCGACCGAGCCCTCGTCCTCGATCGTCGTGATGTCGCCGGGGTCCCGGTCGAGCACGACGGCCTTGAGCACGCGGCGCATGATCTTGCCGCTGCGCGTCTTGGGCAGGACCGACACGAAGTTGAGCTCCCCCACGACCGCGATCGGCCCGAGCTCGTGGCGAATCGTGCCGACGACCTCACGGCGCAGCTCGTCGGACGGGGCCCGCTCGTTCTTGAGCACGACGAAGGCGGCGATGACCTCACCCCGGGTCTCGTCCGGCCGTCCGACCACGCCGCACTCCGCGACGGCGGGGTGCTTGAGACAGGCGCTCTCCACCTCGATCGTGCCCATGCGGTGCGCGGCGATCTTGATGATCTCGTCGGCGCGCCCCGCGAACCAGAAGTAGCCGTCCTCGTCCACGTGCGCCGAGTCGCCGCTGAAGTACAGGCCGGGGATCTTGCCCCAGTAGTCCCGCCCGTACCGTTCCGGCTCACCCCAGAGCGCCGCCGTGAGACCCGGAAACGGCCGCTTGAACACCATGATGCCGGGCTCGCCCACCTCGCACGGCGTGCCGTCCATGCGCACGACGCCCGCGTCGACGCCGGGCAGGGGGATCGTGGCCGATCCCGGCTTGATCGGGAGCATCTCGATGCCGTACGGATTGCCGAACGCCGGGCCGCTCGTCTCCGTCTGCCACATGTGGTCGATCACGGGAACGCGCCCGCCGAGGATCGTGTTCTGGAGCCAGTCCCACGCGGGGGCGTTGAGCACCTCGCCCGCCGACACGATCCGCTCCAGCCGCGAGTGGTCGACGCTGCCCAGCGGCCCGTCGCCATAGCGCATGAGCGCGCGGATCGCCGTCGGCGACGTGAAGATCCCGGTGGCGCCGAGCTCCTCGACCGCGACCCGCCAGTTCCCCTCCGGCTCCGGGTAGTCGAGCGCGCCCTCGAAGACGACCGTCGTGCAGCCGACGAGGAGCGGCCCGTAAACCATGTAGCTGTGGCCCACGATCCAGCCGATGTCCGACGTGGCCCACCAGACGTCCCTCGGGTCGAGCCCGAAGCACCACGTTCCCATCGAGACGACGTGGACCTGATAGCCCCCGTGCGTGTGGATCGCGAGCTTCGGCCTGGCCGTCGTGCCCGATGTCGCGAGGATGAACGCGGGCTCGTTGGACTCCATCGACTCCCACGACCCCGAGGCCCCGTCGGCGCCCGCGAGGAAGGCGTCCCAGGCAATGTCCCGCTCCGGGTGCAGCTCGGCCGGCTCGCTCCCCCTCTGGAGCACCACGACGTGCTCGACCCCGCCCCCCACCGAGCCGAGCGCCTCGTCCACCAGCGGCTTGAGCGGCACCTCCTGGCCCCGGCGGAAGGTGACGTCGGCCGTGAAGACGACCCGTGAGCCGCTCGCGGAGATCCGGTCGGCGAGCGCCTGCGCCCCGAAGCCCGCGAACACGACCGAGTGGATCGCACCGATCCGCATGCACGCCAACATCAGGATCACGGCCTCGGGGCACGTCGGCATCGACAGCGTGACCCGGTCCCCCCTGGCCACGCCCAGCGCCCGCAGGGCGGCGGCGGCCCGGCTCACCTCCGCCAGCAGGTCGGCGTAGGTGAAGCGGACCCTGTCACCCCGCTCGCTGAAGTAGATGAGCGCGTCACGGTCACCGCGGCCGGCGGCCACGTGACGGTCCAGCGCGTTGTGCGCCACGTTCGTCTCGGCCCCGACGAACCACCGGAAGGTGGGCGGGTCGGCCTCGTACACGCGGTCCCAGGTCCGAAACCAGGGCAGCTCGCGGGCGGCGCGCTCCCAGAACGCCTCGGGGTCCCGAAGCCCGTCCTCCACCCACTTCGCGACGGTCGTCGACGCGAGGCTCACGCTGTCCTCCCGGTGCGAGAAGGGCTCAAGGTCGACGCGAACCGGGTGGTCTGCAACTTCGCGCCGAGCCCACGCGCCCCGACGCCCGCCGCGGGCGTCCGCGAGGCAGCCGGTCAGCGGCGCCGCACCCTCCGCCCGCCACCCACGCCGCTCACGCGGACCCGCAGGCGCAGGCCCCTCGTCCGTGCCCGCGGTCCGGCGTACCTTCGCCGCGCCCGGGGCCGCGACGTCGCAGCGCCCGCGGCTCGGCCGGGCCACCCACCACGCACGCCGAAGACGCCACGATGAGATCCCACCGCCCCGGCGCGGCCGCCCTGACCCTGGCCGTCGCCGCGACCCTGGCCGCCTGCTCGCGAGCCGAGCCGACTCCCGCCTCGTCGGGCGCCTACGAGGTCGCCGAGGTGCCGCTCCACCGGATCTCGGACGATCTCGCCGCCGGCCGGACGACGTCGGTCGAGATCACGCGGGCCTACATCGCTCGGATCGAAGCCCTGGACGGGCCGCTCAACGCCGTGATCGCGATCGCGCCCGACGCGCTCGACCAGGCGGCCGCCTCCGACGCTCGGCGGGCCGCGGGACGGCCGCTGAGCCCCCTCGACGGGGTGCCCATCCTGCTCAAGGACAATCTCGACGCGGTGGGGATGCCGACCACCGCGGGATCGTACGCGCTGGAGGCGAACTACCCGGACGTGGACTCCGAGGTGGTGAGGCGCCTCTGGGCCGCGGGCGCCCTCGTCCTCGGCCAGGTGAACCTCTCGCAGTTCGCCGGCTTCCGGAACTCGGCGTCCCAGAACGGGAGCACGCTCGGAGGCGGCACGCACAACCCCTACGCCGTCACCCGCACGGCGGCGGGCTCGAGCAGCGGGTCCGGGATCGCCAC
>JBFFWJ010000249.1:0-5692 GCA_041570315.1 Longimicrobiales bacterium
ACGGTCCAGGCGAGCGTCAGGTTCCTCTTGGGCTCGGGGCGGAAGAAGGCCCCGTTCGCGCTCTCGGCGTAGAGGGCGTTGCCGAGGTTGCTCACGACCAGGGTGAGCCCGTGCGTGAGGAAGCCCGTCTCGATCAGCCTCACGCCACCCCGCACGCCGTGCACGGTGAAGGCCGGCAGCACACCTCCGAGCGGATTGCCCGAGCTGATGACCGCGTCCTTTTGCTCTCCGTTGCGCCGGAGGCTCCATTCGCCCCAGAAGCGACCCCCGGGATCCCGATAGCCCACCCGGGCGGTGACCTTTCTCGAGTAGCTCTCCCCGACCGGGTTGTCCGGATCGATCGCGTCCTCGGCGTCGAGCGTGGAGAAGGTCGTTCCGAGCATGACCCCGCTGGCGAGCCTCACGTCGGCCGACACCTCGATGCCTCTGAGGACGATCTCGTCGACGTTGACGTTCCGGTAGGCATCCAGCCCTCCCACCTGCAGCGGGTCCCCGTTCGCGTCGAGGACCGGCTGGCTGCGGATGCCATCGGAGATCTTGTTGCGGAAGTAGAAGCCCTCCACGAAGAGCGGGCCCGATTGGTAGCGCGCACCGACGTCCACGTTGAAGCTCGTCTCCGCCGCGAGGTCCTCGCCGGCGAGCTGGTAGGCGCTTCCCTCCGGAACCGCACCGTCGAAGAAGAGCTCGACGAGGTTGGGGGAGCGGAAGCCGCGCCCCGTCGAGGCGACCAGATCCAGCCCCTCGGCGACCTCGAGCATGGCGTTGACCGCCCACACCCCCGTGCTGTTCGACTCCGAGCGGGGATCGTTGGCGAGGCCCTCGGTGCGGAAGGCCTCGGCCGAGACGTGCTGGAGGCGACCACCGCCCACCAGCGACACACGGGAGCCGAGCTGCGCCTCGCCCTGAAGGAACGCGCCCAGGCTGAGGAACTCGGCGTCGGGAATCGAGGGCGTGTCGTCCACGCTGATGATCGGCGGCCCGAACCCGGTGATCGTCGACGTGTTCAGGTCCGTGCCGACCGAGCCGTCGCGGAATCCGTCGATGCCGTACGTGAGCAGGAGGCTCCCGTCGACGAGCTTGCGCGCCTCCGCACGGCCCCCGTAGGTCCGGATGTCGGTGAAGTTGCGGTTGTCCAGATCGAGGCCGGCCGTGGGGCCGAACGGGATGAAGGCATCGAAGACCAGATCGCGCTCGTTGTCCTGACCGTACACGGTGACGGAGATTTCGTCGGCGACCGGCGTCGCGAGCTCGCGGGCGCGCAGTCCGGTCGAGAGCTTCGAGAACCGCTGGTCGGGATAGAGGATCGCGATCTCGGGCTGGCCGGGCGCGTACGCGGCGGGGTCCACGAGCCCGAAGCCCGTGTCGTCGGCCCGGTAGTGCTCGATCTTCGCGAAGGCGCCGAAGGTGGGGCTGAAGTCCCACCCGAGGCGCACGTCCACGTTCGCGTCGTCGACACCCGAGTTGGAGACGGTGACGTCGTCGGCGAGGGTGATGTCCCCGAAGTCACCCGAGGGCGCCTCGTAGGAGTCGGCCGTGCGCCACATCCCGCCGGCCTGGAGCGAGAAGGCGCCGCTGCGCCCGCTGACGCGCGCCGACACCCGGCTCTGCCCCTCCACGGACCCGAAGAGGTAGGACGCCGATCCGCCGAAGCCCTCCCGGCGGGGCACCGAGCTGATGATGTTCACCACGCCCGCGATCGCGTCCGAGCCGTAGAGGACGGAAGCCGGCCCGCGCACGACCTCGACCTGCTCCACGGCGTCGATGTTGACGAGAGCGGGCAGCTCGCCGAAGTCGCGCTGCCTGCGGGTGTTGTTCATGCGCAGCCCGTCGTTGAGCAGCAGCAGCCGCTGCCCGCCCTGCCCTCGGATCTGCGGACGCACCTGGCTCACGCCCACCCCCGTCACGTCGAGGCCGGGCAGCGACCGGAAGAGGTCGGGCACCGTGTTCGGAAGCGCGTCGGCGAAGTCCCGGGCCTGAAGGACCGAGACCGGCCGCGGAATGTCGGAGACGGGACGCTCCGTGCGGGTGGCCGTCACGACGACGGGATCGACGCGGTAGACGGAGTCAGGAAGCGGGCGCTCCTGGGCGGACGCGCCGGAGGCGCCTGCCGACATCAGCCCGAGCGCCGCCAGAGACAGGGCCACAGCGGGCCGAGAAGCGACTCGAAAGTTCGAAAGCATCGTCTGGAGTCCGAGCGGATTGGGTGCACCGCCGAACGAGGACGCCCGGCGGAGGATTCTCAAATGAGGATTCTCAAATCAGGGTGGGATGAAGCTAGAAGCGCCCGTCTTCACCGGGAATTCGGAGATGTACGGGAGGGGGGTGGGGAAAACTCCTTAGGGAACTTCTGCACAAATCCGGCGCGCCCCGAGCAGGAGGATCGCGTGCGCCCAGGCGCAGAACGACGACGGGTCAGAGCGGCGCTGCGGCGCGGCCTGTGCCTTCGGGGAGCCGCCTCGAATCCGGGACCGTGGCGCCCGCAACGATTCCCGCAGACTTGCGCAGAGGTCTCCCCGGGGGTTGCGATTACGCGCTAGGCGCGCGGATCGGGTCCGCGGTCGTCGAGCCCAGGCTCGACGACGAAGCGGGTCAGGCCCGCCACCGAGCGGATCCGGAGCTTGGCCATGACACGCTCGCGGTGCGTCTCCACCGTGCGCGGGGAGATCTCGAGGCGGTCGCCGATCTCGCGGTTCGTGAGTCCCTCGGCAACCAGAAGCAGCACCTCCCGCTCCCGGTTCGTGAGCGCGGCGAGGCGCGTCCTGAGCTGCTCCTCTTCGATCTCCTGACGGAGGCCGACGCTGATCTGCTGCGTGACGCGGGCAGTGAAGTACTCGCGCCCCTCGTGCACGGCTCGCACGGCGCCCCGCAGCTCGGCCGGAGACACGTCCTTGAGGACGTATCCGTCCGCGCCCGCGCGGACCGCCTGCAGGACGTATTCGGGATCGTCGTGCATCGACAGGACGAGAATGCGGACGTCGGCATCGGCATCGCGCAGCTCACGGGTCACGTCGAGCCCGGTCTTGCCCGGCATCGTGACGTCCAGGACGACGACGTCGGGCTCGTGCTCCGCGACGAGGGCCAACGCCTCCTCGCCGTCGCCGGCCTCGCCGACGACCTCCAGCCCCTCGACCTCCTCCAGGACCCCCCGGATCCCCTGACGCACCACGGTATGGTCGTCCGCGATGACGACCCGGAGGCCCGCCCTAGCCACGCACGGGCTCCTCTGCCGCCACCTGCATCCCCCGGATCGGAATCGTCACACGCACCTGCGCTCCTCCGCCGTTGACGTTCTGGAAGTCCACCGAGCCGCCGAGCGAGGTGACCCGCTCGCGGATTCCCGCGAGTCCCCCGCCCCCCCTCAGCCGCCGGTCCACGTCGGCCGGGAAGCCCCGACCGTCGTCCTGGATCGTGAGCCGCGCGCGGCTCCCGTCCACCTCCAAGCGGATGTCCACGTGGCGTACCCCACCGTGCCGGATCGCGTTCGACACGGCTTCCTGCATCGACCGGTAGAGGGCAGCCTCGGACTCTGCGGTGAGGCTCGGGGTCGCCTCGGGAGCGGTGAAGCTCACGGAAACGCTCTCGGGATCGTGCACGTCGCGCGCGAGCGCGCGCAGCGCCGGAAGGAGGCCGAGGTCGTCGAGCGCCATGGGGCGGAGGTCGCGCGTCACGCTGCGGATGCTCTTGATCCCCTCCCCGAGGAGCGTCTTGGCGCGCTGCAGCGCCGGAGCGAGCTCATCGCTGCTGCGCTCCTCGATGACGCCGAGCTGGAGGCCCAGCGCCGCGAGCACCTGGGCGGTCTCGTCGTGCAGCTCGCGCCACAGCCGGCTCCGCTCCTCCTCGTGCTGATGGATCATCCGCTGCTGGAGCCGCTCGAGCTCCCGGGTCCTCACCCGCAGGTTGCCGTGCAGCTCCGCGTTGGCCAGGGCGGCGCCCACCTGCTGGCCGAACGCCAGGAGGAAGCGGTTGTCGAGCACGGTGAAGGGGTCGCGCGCCTCGCCCACGACCACGAGCGCGCCGACCACCCGATCCTCCCGCAGGACCGGCAGCGCCGCGACGTAGGCGTGCTGCGCCGCCTCCCCGACGCCGGACGGAGGCTCGGCGAGCACCAGCGGCACGCCGGACTCCAGCGCGCCGGCCGCCCCCCGACGCGCCGTCCCGGGGGCACCCTCGAAGGGCCACAGCGCCGCCACGCCGGCTCCCTGGACGAAGCGCCCGCCTTCGGCGGTCGCGAGCCAGAGCGCCGAGCCGTGCACGCCGCGCAGCGAGAGCGCCCTGCGCAGCATCGCCTCGGTCGTGGTCTCGGTGCCCTCGAGCCGCCCCTGGAGCTCTCCGGAGAGCGCCGTGAGGGTCCTGAGCCCCTGATCGAGGTCCTCGAGGACGAGAAAGAGGATCCCGAGGCCCATCCCGATCTCGAACACGATGTCCAGGTAGTAGCCCCAGGGGCTCCACGCGCCCTGCGCCCTCAGGACGGGGTAGTCGAGGTGGTGCAGGGCCCACAGGGAGAGGACGACGACGACGAAACGGGCCGCGGGCGAGCGCACGAGCCGGTCGTAGCGGTAGAACGCCCAGGCGGTGCCCGCGGTCGTGACGCTCAGGAAGGCGACCGCCGGCCCCGCGGCCCACAGGAAGCTGTCGAGCAGATAGATCGCGGCGTACGACCACACGAGGGGCAGCGCGACGAGCGCGACGTACCACGGCCGCCAGGCGAGGCGCTGGGCGAACACGAGCGCGGCCCAGAGCAGCGCGAGCGCCGTCCAGCCGGTCGTCACCTGATGCCAGAAGAGCCACACGGGCTCCGTGGTGTGCAGGAACGTCACGATCGCCGCCAGCCGGAGGGCGTAGAGGCCCCAGGCGATGCCCCACAGACCGAAGTACTGCTTGCGGTACCGCCGGTGCAGGACCAGGCACAGGAGCGCCAGGCCCAGCGTCACGACGAGCTGCAGGTAGGCCGCGGCCAACTCGGTGGTCGTGGCCGGGGTGAGCGCGAAATCCATGGTCGGAAGATCCCAGCGCGTGCCGCGAACGGCAACGTCCTTGCGGGACCCGTCGGCTCCCACGATCGTCCACGTATCATCGGGGTTCGAGGACCCCGGGCTACCCCCACGACCGGCACCGGAGCGCCTCGAGGATGAGCACCGCCGCGCCCCCCACCGCCCTCTTCGCCGAGCGCGTCCACCGAATCGGGACCGAGGCCGCGTTCGCCTTCGGCGCCCTGATCCAGGAGGTCGAGCAATCGGGAGACCGGGTGATCCGGTGCAACCTGGGACAGCCCGACTTCCCCCTCCCCGAGCACATCGTGGCGGCGGTGAAGCGCGCCCTGGACCGCGGCCTCACGACGTACTGCGACCCCCAGGGAATCCCGGAGCTGCGCGGGGCGGTCGCGCGCTCGGTCGGTGAGCACAACGGGCTCGACATCGACCCCGAGCGCGTCGTGGTCTACCCGGGCGGGCGGCCGCCGATCGGGTTCGCGCACATGGCCTACAGCGAGGCGGGCTCCGAGGTGATCTACCCCTCCCCGGGGTACCCGCTCTTCGAGTCGTTCATCCCCTACTTCCGCTGCAATCCGGTTCCGGTCGTGCTCAGGGAGCAGGAGGGGTTCGGCCTGACACGCACCCAGCTGGAGCCCCTGATCACGGAGCGCACCGGGCTGATCTTCCTGAACTTTCCGTCGAACCCGACGGGAGGCGTCGCT
>JBFFWJ010000250.1:0-5688 GCA_041570315.1 Longimicrobiales bacterium
GCGCACGTGAAGAGCACCGCGCCGATCGCCCGCTCCTTGAGGTTGCGCGTCCGGTTGGCGGTGAGAGGCGCGTGGCCCGGGGGAGGACCGGAGCCGCTGCCGCCGGCCGCGGAGTCGATCGGGCTCAGTCCGGCTCAGTCGGCCCCGCCGACCGCCTCCGCGATCCGGGCGAGGCCCTCGGCGTACTCCTCCGGGGACAACGCGTGATAGCCGGTGGCCGGAACGAGCGCAGGCGCCTCCTCGAGCATGAACTCGACGTAGGCGCTCACCTCCGGTCGAGCCAGGGCGGCGTGCTTCACGTAGACGAAGAGCGGGCGGGACAGAGGGGAGTACGATCCGTCCTCGATCGTCGCGTCGGAAGGCGCGACGCATCCCGCACCGCCGTCGACCTCGAGGAGCTTGAGCCGATCCCGGTTCTCCGAGTAGTACGCGTAGCCGAAATAGCCGAGCGCGAAGCGATCGCCCGCGACGCCCTGCACGAGGATGTTGTCGTCCTCGCTGGCCTGGAAGTCCGGGCGGCTGGCCCCGCTCTCCCCGTTGATCGTCTCGGTGAAGTAGTCGAACGTGCCCGAGTCGGTGCCGGGCCCGTACAGGCGGATCTCCTCGTCGGGCCACTCGGGCCGCACGTCCCGCCAGCTCGTGACCGGGCTCCCCGGCTCCCAGATGCGGCGCAGCTCGTCGGTCGTGAGGCACCGCACGAAGTCGTTCGCCGGGTTGGCGATCACGGAGAGTCCGTCCCACGCGACCGACAGCTCGGTGAACTCGATGCCGGCGGCGTCGCACTCTGCGATCTCGGAGTCGCGGATCGGGCGCGACGCGTTCGAGATGTCCGTCTCGCCTCCGCAAAAGCGCTCGAATCCGCCTCCGGAGCCGGAGACCCCGACCGTCACCCGCACGCCCGGGTGCGCGATCTGGAACTCCTCGGCGACCGCCTCGGCGATGGGGAAGACGGTGCTGGAGCCGTCGATCACGACGGCCCCGCCGAGCGCCCCCTCGCCGTCCGCGTCACCGGACCCGCCGCCGCACGCCGCCATCAGGCCGACCGCCGCCGCTCCGGCCGTGAAGATCCGAACCCTCCGTGTCATGAACGCACAACCTGTCATAGGATCTGGGATGCCCGCTCCCGAGCAGGGGCGGGTCCGAACGCCCTACTCTAGATCGATCCGCCGTAAGAACGGCGACGATTCGGTAACGAGAAGGTAACAAGCTCGGGCCCTCACCGGACGTCCTGGGCGGCCCGCAGCGCGACCGTCACAGTCGCCCCGTGCCCCAGCTCGCTTTCCGCCCGCACATCCCCACCCATCGCGACGACCAGGTGCTTGACGATCGCCAGGCCGAGGCCCGTTCCCCCGAGGTCGCGCGCCCTCGAGGAGTCCGCTCGGTAGAACCTCTCGAAGATCCGTGGCAGGGCCCGTGCGGGGATGCCTTCTCCGTCATCCGACACGGCGATCTCGATTGTTCCCTCCCTCGCCCCCGTACGCACGGCGACGCGCAGGTGTCCGCCGTCGTCCACGTGCCGCACCGAGTTGTCGAAGAGGTTGCGGAAGACCTGCACAAGGCCCTGCCGGTCACCGAGTACCGTGGCGCGACCCTCGATGCCGAAGCGGACATCCGGGGCGGCGTTGGGCGCCACGAGCTCCCACGCCTCGGTGAGCACGTCCTGGGTGTCCACCTCCGCGAGAGTCGCGGACCAGCCCCCGGATTCCAGACGCGAGAGGTCCAGCAGGTCGTCCACCAGCCTCTGGAGCCGCAGCGTGTTGTTGCGTATGGAGGTGAGGAACAGGCGCCGAAGCTCCTCGGAGGGCTCGTCCTCCACGAGCGTCTCGGCGTACCCCCGGATGGCCGTGAGCGGCGTCTTCAGCTCGTGCGAAGCGTTGGCGACGAAGTCGCTGCGGACCTGCTCCATCCGGCGCAGCTCCGTGATGTCCAGGAAGGTCGTCACCGCTCCGCCCTGGTCGAGCGACCGTGACGCCAGGAGGACGTGACGCCCCCTGAGCCGCAACTCCCGCGACTGCTCGGGCCGGGTCACGGAGTCCTCGAGGGCCTGGCGCAGATCGGGGTCGCGGATCACGGACCCGATCGGCGTGAAGGGCGGGGCGTCGGGCAGACCCAGGAGCGCCCGGGCCGTGCGGTTGGTCCGCAGCAGACGCGCGTCCTCCGTGAGCGCCACGACCCCCTCGGCCATGCAGTCGATGAGAGCCTGCATCTCGTCCCGCTCTCGGCCGAGCTCGGAGAGCCGGGTCCTGAGCTCGTCGGTGAGCCGGTTGAAGGCGACCCCCACGTCCTGGAGCTCGGCGACCCGGCTGTGGGGGACGCTCGCCGAGAAATCTCCGCCCGTGAGCCGACGCGCGCGGTCCGCGAGCGCAACGAGAGGCCGGGCGAACGCCATGCTCAGCGCGTAGGCGGCGACGAGCGCCACGAGCATCGCGAGCAGGCCCGTCACGGCCACCGTCCGCTGCGCTCTCGCCACCGTGGTCTCGATATCGGTTTGAGGAGCCGCGATCCTGAGTACGACCGCGTCGTTGCCGAGCCGCGCGAGTCGCGCGCCGTACAGGAGCGGCTCGCCGACGGTCGCGCTGGTGCGCTCGGCGAACGACATGAGCTCGCCCGACTCGACCACACCGCGGAACTCGGGCCGGTCCGCGTGGCTCTCGAGGCCGGGCAGACGAGCCGGATCGATGTAGGAGTCGCCCAGCACCCGACCCCCGAGATCGATGAGGGTCACGCGGTAGCCGATCCGGTCCGTGATGACCCGGGCGAGCGAGTCGGGGTTCGTCGCCGGTGCCCCCGAGACGATCGCCTCGGCCAAGCCGAGATGACGCCCGAGCTCCGACTGGAACCCGGACCGGAGCTCACGTCGCAGGCCCGAGCCCACCAGCAGGCCGACGAGGATCACCAGCAGGCCGATGACGCCGAGGAAGCCCGCGAAGAGCGGGTGGTGGATCCTCAGGCGCATGCGCCCCTGCCGGACCTGCCCCGGAGGAGGGCTATTCCGAACCCTCCGGTACCTTGAGTCGGTAACCGAAGCCCCGGATGGTCTGGATCCAATCGCCGACGTCGCCGAGCTTGGCGCGGAGACGCCGGATGTGCATGTCGACGGTCCGCGTCTGGATGCGGTCGGACACGGCCGATCCGACGTCCCAGACCTTCTCCAGGAGCTGCCTGCGGCTCTGCGTGCGCCCCCGGCGATCCATGAGCGCCTGAAGGAGCCGGAACTCGGTGGGCGTCAGCGCCAGCTCCTCGCCGTCGAGCGAGGCCTGGTGCGAGCCGGCGTCCAGCCGGATGGGACCGGCCCGGAGGATGCGGCCGCCCGCCGTCATGCCGGCTTCCTGGACCCGCCGGAGGATGGCCTGGGCCCGCAGCACGAGCTCTCTGGGGCTGAACGGCTTCGTCAGGTAGTCGTCCGCCCCGAGCTCCAGGCCCTCGATCCGATCCTCCTGCTCGCGCCTCGCGGTCAGCACCAGCACGGGTACGCTCGCCGTCGCAGGCTCCGCCTTGAGGTGCGCCAGCACCTCGTCCCCGGAGATTCCCGGGAGCATTCGATCCAGCACGACGAGATCCGGGATCTCTCGGCGCACCGCGTCGAGCGCCTCGGGCCCGTTGCCCGCCGTCTCGACGCGGAAGCCCTCCCGGGTGAGCTGGTAGGCGATCAGCGCCGCGATGTCCGGCTCGTCCTCGACGACCAGGACCCGGGGAACGGAGGCGGTGCCGGGAAGGGAATCCATGATCTCTTCAGCAGCCGTGCTCATCGGCATTCTGGGTCCTTGTCCACGGGCCGTGCCGGACCGCGAATGGGTCCGCGATCAGCCGGTACGGCAGAGGGTTTCCAACTCCCGCTCGGTCAGCGTTCTGTCGGTCCGCTTGGCGGCGTTGAAGATACGCCGGCAGAGGTCGTCGTCGTCCGGGTCGTGCCCGTGCTCGCGGAGCCAGTGCTTGACGTTCGAAAGCCCGGACATCGGCCCGACCTCGATCACCTGTTTCCGCCCGACCATCGAGGCCGGGATGCTGGAGTACACGCGGTCCGCCAGCCAGGCATCGCCCTTGGCTTCCGCCTTCACGATGGCAGCCGCGTGCACACCCGTGCCGGTGCGGAACGCGTCGCTTCCGAAGACCGGGTAGGAGTGAACGAGCGGGATCTGGCAAGCGTCGGCGACGAGCTTGCAGTACTCCGGGAGCATCGTCAGATCCGTGTCGATCGCGCCGAGCAGCTTCAGGTTGACGAGCAGGAGGTCCATCTCGGTGTTCCCGGAGCGCTCGCCGATTCCGAGGGCGGTGCCGTGGATCCGTGTCGCCCCCGCCTCGACCGCCGCCAGCGTGTTGCAGAGCCCGAAGCCGCGGTCCCGATGACCGTGCCAGTCCACCCCGACCTCCTCGCCCGAGGGCTTCACGATCTCCTCGAGCACGAATCCCACCAGCTCCCGCGCTCCACCCGGAGTCGCATACCCGACGGTGTCGGAGACGCACAGGCGGCGCGCTCCCCACTCGATCGCCCGGCCGTAGAGCTGCTTGAGCGTCTCGGGCTGAGCCCGCGTCGTGTCCTCGGTCACCATCATGACCGGAAGCCCCTCCGATACCGCGAACGTGACCGCCTCCTCCGACACGCGCAGCATCTTCGCCAGCGTCCAGTCCTCGGCGTACTGGCGGATCGGCGAGCTGCCGATGAAGGAGCACACCTCGATCGGAATGCCCACGGACTGGCTGATCTCGACGATCGGCCGGATGTCGGCGACCAGCGTGCGCGCTGCACAGTTCGGTCGGATCGTCAGTCCGGCGCTCACGATCTCCTTGGCCAGCTCCGTCACGGCGGTGACGGCGCGCGGCCCCGCTCCGGGGAGGCCGATGTCCGCCGTGTGGATCCCGAGGCGATCCATCAGGTGGAGCATCCGGATCTTGTCCTCGATCGGCGGGTCGACGACGGAGGGATTCTGTAGACCGTCCCGGAGCGTCTCGTCGTCGAGCTGGACGGAGGCGTTCGCCCAGTCGAACCTGTGGCCGTCGACGTTCCAGTCGTGTATGAGCTCCTGCTCGTCCATGGAGGGCGGGGTCGGGTTGCGCAGGTCTGTGGACCTCAAGTATAGGCCCGGCTCGCCGCCCGGTCATCGGCGCGGGCTCGTGGAGCACCCGTCAACCGGCCCTCGAGCCCCCGTAGGCCGGTGTCCTGAGCCAGCGAAGCCGCGGGCAGCCCGAAAACCGGAGCCGCAACCGCGACGAGCGCCCGGCGGTCTGCTAAGATGTTCATTGCGCCTTCCGCTGTCTGGCGTGGAACGAACAGATGCGATAGGAGCCCCGCGCTCCCTGTGGCCGTGTGCCGCCAAGGCTATCCGGCGGGCGTAACGACACCGGACGGGATCCGCAACGGCGCGGTAACGCGGAGAAAGCAGTCTCGCGGCGCTACGGCCGGCTCGTAACGGCGGGAGGTCAGGGACATCGAAGTCACCAGCAACGAAGAGGGCCTCCGGGAGCTCGACCGGCTGCGCGCGCATCCGGCCGTGGCCGCCGCGGAGCGCTACCTACGGGACGAGAACGCGCGCACGCTCGCGACGCAGATCGAGCTCTCCGAGATCCCGGCTCCGCCCTTCCAGGAGGAGGCCCGGGGCTCTCGGGTCGCCGAGCTCTTCGCGGACGCGGGGCTCGTCCACGTGAGCACGGACCGGGTAGGCAACGTGGTGGCCCACGCCGCGCTCGGCC
>JBFFWJ010000251.1:0-5674 GCA_041570315.1 Longimicrobiales bacterium
GCCGCCTCCGCCGCAGCCTCCGCCATCAGCACGCGGGCATCCTGGGTCGTGTACTCCACCGTGTGGACGCCCAGCTCACCGAGATCGTAGATGAAGGTGAAGGGCTGCCGGATGTCGAGCATGCGCTTGACGAGCATCACGCCCACCATCGTCGCCTCGCCCGACACGACGCCGCCGGACGGAAGCCCGAGCATGACGACGTCGCCCGGATCGATCGCGGTCGTGTCGCCGGCCTGGGCGATCGACCATCCCTCGCGCAGGAAGAGGCGGAGGCGCGACCCGTCGACGGCGTAGAGCATCAGGTGCTCCGCTCCGTCGCGGCGCGCCATCGAGCGCAGCGCGCTCTCGTACTGGATTCGCCCGTAGAAGTACTCGCCGACGCGGTCGCTCGAGATGTAGGCGAGCGAGATGCCGGCGGACCCCTCGCCGGGCTCGGTGACCTCGAAGCGCTCGACCACGCCCAACCGGCGCATCTCGAACCACGACATCCCCACGACGTCGGTCACCGGGTCTTCGGGCATGGCGACGGGACCGGAGGCCGAGGCGGAGTAGGCCATCGCGACCCGCCGGGACGCGTCGCGCACGCCTCGCGAGAGCGCCCGCACGCTGATCGTCACGCGCGAGATCCCGTCCACGTCGCCCCACACCCGGAAGGGATCGCCGATGTACTTGCCCGCGAACTGCTCCTGAAAGCCCCGCCGCCGCAGGAAGTCCCCCATCTGCTGCATGTACGACTCGCGGTAGTCCGTCACCCGGACGCCGGTGAGGGTGCCGTCGAGCGTCATGCCCACGAGCGCCTCGATCGGCCCGCTGTAGCCGTACTGCTCCGGAGGCAGGTCGGAGGTGAGGAAGACGTAGCCGACCAGCCGCTCCTGGCCGTCCTCGTCGGTCACGTAGCCCGCCACGACCGGCGGGTCGCCGGTCGCGTCGTCGAAGCGGTCGGCCTGGGGCATCACCTCGCGCACGACATCCCAGGAGATGCGCTCGACCCGCTGCGCGTCGGCCCCTGCCGCCACGCAGGGGAGCACGGCGAGGGCGAGCAGGGCGGCGCGGAGGGAAGGCTTCATGGGGCGTGAGCCTGGGAGGGCGGGACACCCTCCGGGTGTGGGTCCGCGCGAGCATACGTCCGGCACGGGCGTCCGGCAATGCGGACCAGCCCACCCGTCGCCGGGATCGCCGGGCCTGCGGGAAGTCGCCTCGAATCCGGGGCCACGGCGCGCGCGACGCGGCCCACCGGACGGGGGCAGCCGTTCCCTCTCAGCGGAGCGTCACGCCCCCGGGCTCCGGCGGGGCGGGCGGCACTGCGGCCATCCCCTCGCCTCCCCGGTGCGGGGGTCGGGAGGGAGGACGCGCGTGTCGCGCGATACCCGCTCCGGATCCTCCGACGCCATGTAGGCCACCATGGCGGCGAGCGTCGCGTTGTTGCGCAGGTCCGCGAAGACGACCTTGTCGAAGGTGTCGAGGTTCGTGTGCCAGGTGTACTGCCGGTAATCCGGATAGTTGGACTGGAACCGGAAGGCCGGCGCCGGCTGGCAGATGAAGGACATGTGGTCGCTGCCGCCACCGGGGCTCCGCCGCTCGCGGCCCGGGAGCAGCACGCCTTCGGGAACACCCGGGACGTCGAGCTCGATGTGGTCGGTGATCTCGTTGGGGATCGCCGAGAACCAGCGGGCGAAGTGCGCTCCGGCCCCGGTGAAGCCCTGCATGCGGATGAAGTCGACCCGCCAGGTGCCGTTGTCCTGGTTGAAGGCGGCCTGGAGCCCGTCGATCACCTCGGGGTTGTCCGCCGCGAAGGCGCTGGAGCCGATGAGCCCCTGCTCCTCCCCGCCCCAATGGCCCACGAGGATCGTGCGGCGCGGGCTCGGATAGGCCGCCTTCAGGATGCGCATGGCCTCCATCATCATGACCGTGCCGGTGCCGTTGTCGGTGGCCCCCGAGGCCCCGTCCCACGAATCGAGGTGCGCGCTGAGCAGGACGTACTCGTCCGGCAGCTCGGCGCCGGGAATCCGCCCGATCACGTTGAAGGCCGGCACCTCGCCGAGGAACTCGGACTCGGCGTCCAGGCGGATGCGGGGCGACTGCCCCCGCTCCGCGAGCCGGGCGATCAGGCCGTAGTCCTCGCAGCTCAGGTGCACGCCGGGAATCGTGCTCGTGGGCGAGCTGAAGATCTTGTCGACGCCCCAACCCTCCGACCAGCGCGCGGTGAAGACGGCGAGCGCGCCGGCCTCCTCGATCCGCCCGACGTAGTCGCTCCCGATGGCGCGCAGCGACTGCGTCCACTCCGCCCGGGCCCGGTCCCGCTCGCCGCGCATCGCGGCGAACGACTCCGGCGTCGCGTGATCCTGCCACGACTCGTCCTCGCGGCAGGTCATCTCGGGGAGCGAGGTCGCGACCATGCGCCCGCGCACCTGCGGGAGCCACGCCTCGAACTCGGCGCGTGAGCCGAAGCGCGGGAGCATCACGACCTCCGCCTCGATGGGCCCCGCCGTGCCCGGGCTCCACGCGAGCATCATCCCGCTCAGGGTGCGCCGGCGGGGCGCCACCAGGTCGATGTGCGTGTGGCCCCGATCCCATCCGGTCCAGGTCCCGTACTCCTGCTTCTCCGCGTCGATGCCCCACTGGGCGTAGCGCGAGAGGAGCCAGTCGCCCGCCGCGTCGAACCCGGGCGATCCCATCAGCCGAGGGCCGATCGAGTCCAGGAGCGCCTGGGCGAGGTCGAAGGCCCGGGAGCCGTCTCCCATCCCCTCCGCCCACATCCGCTCGATGACCGGATCCTCGGTCGGGAAGGTCTGCCCCTCGGCGGCCACGGGGGCCGTCGCGAGAGACGCCCAGGCGACGCCGACGGCCGCGCCGGCACGGAGCCACTGCTTCATCATCGGTTGCCCTTCGATCTCGGGTTCGCTTCTGCGGCGCGGGGTCGCGGGCGCCGAGGGGAATCTACCTCCTTGCCCCGGATCCGCCTCCCCCGCCGGGATCGGCTCGCGGGACGCGGCGTCGCGCCACCGCTGCCGCGCTCCGGTCCCCGCGACTCCAACGCGAACCCGTCTGCGCCCGTCCAACGTAGGGAGGGAACGCCGGCGCGCGGGGCCTCGTGGAGCCGCTCCCGCGCGATCGAGGGTGGGGATCATAGGTAGGGGATCAAAGGGAGGGACATCGGTGCACGCGCTCAGGTACGCCGCCAGGACGCTCTCGAAGACGCCGTTCGTGACGGGGGTGGCGATCGTCTCGCTCGCGCTGGGGATCGGCGCGAACACGGCGATCTTCTCGCTCTTCGACCAGATGCTGCTCCGGGCGCTTCCGGTCGATCGCCCCGAAGAGCTGGTCAACCTCTCGGCGCCCGGGCCCAACCCCGGCTCGCAGTCCTGCAACCGGTCGGGGAGCTGTCAGGAGATCTGGAGCTACCCGATGTTCCGGGACCTGGAGCGGGAGCAGGTCAGCTTCACGGGGATCGCGGCGCACCAGATCTTCGGTGTGAACCTGGCGCAGTCGGGCCAGACCACGAGCGGCCAGGGCCTGTTGGTCTCCGGATCGTACTTCCCCGTCCTGGGCGTGCGGCCCGCCCTGGGGAGGGTGTTCGGCCCGTCGGACGACCAGCGCTTCGGCGAGCATCCCGTCGCCGTCCTCAGCTACCGGTACTGGGAGAGCCAGCTCGGTGCCGACCCGGCGGTGCTCAACCAGACGATCATCGTCAACGGTCAGCCGCTGACGATCGTCGGGGTGGCCACGCGCGGCTTCGACGGCACGACGCTGGGCGCCAAGCCGGACGTCTTCGTGCCGATCACGATGCGCACGCAGATGAACCCGTGGTTCGCCCACGAGCAGTTCGACAACCGGCGCAGTTACTGGATCTACTCGTTCGCGCGGCTGAAGCCGGGCGTGAGCGTCGAGCAGGCGACCTCGGAGATCAACGCGATCTATGCCCCGATCATCGAGGAGGTGGAGGTCCCGCTGCAGAGCGCGATGACCGAGCAGGCCATGGAGCGCTTCCGCGCCAAGCGGGTGGTGCTCGAGCCCGGCTTCCAGGGTCAGAGCAACCTCCACGACGAGGCGCGCATACCGCTCCGTCTTCTCCTCGGCATCACCGCCGTGGTCCTGCTGATCGCGTGCGCCAACATCGCCAACCTGCTCCTCGCCCGGGGCGCGAATCGGGTCCAGGAGATGGCGATCCGCGGCTCGCTCGGCGCGAGCCGGAGGCAGATGCTCACCCAGCTCCTGGTCGAGTCCTGCCTGCTCGCCCTCCTGGGCGGGGCCACGAGCCTGGCCGTGGCGCGCTGGACGCTCCTGATGATCGGCTCGAGCCTGCCGCCCGAGGCCGTGGCGACGCTGGAGCTGACGCTGAGCCCGCAGATGATCCTCTTCACCGCGGGCGTGTCGCTCGGCACGGGGATCCTCTTCGGCATGTACCCCGCGCTCTACAGCACGCGGCCCGACCTCGCCGTCATGCTGAAGACGACGCTGGGCCAGAGCTCGGGCGCGCGCGCGGCCCGTCGCTTCCGCACCTCGCTGGTCACGGCTCAGATCGCGCTCTCGATGGCGCTGCTCGTCTCGGCGGGGCTCTTCATCAAGAGCCTCGTGAACGTGAGCCGGATCGATCTCGGGCTCGATCCCGACAACGTCGTCATGTTCAGGGTCTCTCCCGAGCTGAACGGGTACGAGGCGGAGCGATCGGCTGATTTCTTCATCCAGCTCGAGGAGGAGCTCGCGGCGATTCCCGGCGTGACGTCGGTCGCCGCGGACCGCGTCGGCGTGATCGGCGGGGGCAGCTGGGGCAACGACGTCGCCGTCGAGGGCTTCGCGTGGGAGCCGGGTGTCGACGCCAACTCCCGCTTCAACCTGGTCGGGCCCACGTACTTCGGCACGCTCAGGATGCCGCTGCTCGCCGGGCGCGAGTTCACCGCGTCGGACGGGGACGGGGCTCCCGAGGTGGCGGTGGTCAACGAGGCGTTCGCCCGCAAGTTCGGCCTGGACGGCGCCCAGGCGGTGGGCAAGTACATGTCGAACAACGGTGGCGGCTCGTCCGAGCTCGACATCCAGATCGTCGGCGTCGTCCGGGACGCCCGCTACTCCGACGTGAAGGACGCCGTGCCGCCGGTCTTCTTCCTGCCCTACCGACAGGATCGCGGGGTGGGCTCGATGAACTTCTACCTGCGCACCGCGCTCGAGCCCGAAGCGATCATCCCGAGGATCGGCCCGCTGGTCCACGCGATGGACGCCGACCTCCCCGTCGACGACCTCAAGACGCTCCAGCAGCAGGTCGAGGACAACGTCTTCCTGGACCGCCTCATCAGCACGCTGTCGGCGGCCTTCGCGCTGCTGGCCACCGTCCTCGCCGCGGTCGGGCTGTACGGCGTGCTCGCCTACACCGTCGCGCGGCGCACGCGCGAGATCGGGCTGCGCATGGCCCTCGGGGCCGGCAAGGACTCGGTCCGTGGCATGGTGCTCAAGCAGGTGGGCCGAATGGTCGTGGTCGGCGGCCTGGTCGGAGTGGTCGCGGCGATCGGCCTCGGCCGTGCGGCGCAGTCGCTGCTCTTCGGCCTCGAGGGCTACGACGCCCCCGTGGTCGGCATCGTGGCCGTGGTGCTCGGCATCGTCTCGTTCGGGGCCGGATACGTCCCCGCGGTGCGGGCCTCGCGGATCGACCCGATGCAGGCGCTCCGCTACGAGTAGCGCCCCC
>JBFFWJ010000252.1:0-5671 GCA_041570315.1 Longimicrobiales bacterium
AGCACGATGATCACCAGCGCGCCGGTGCAGTACACCGCCGCCATGAGCGGAGCGAGGAAGGCGGTCACCCTTCCGATGCGCGTGATGCCACCCAGGATGACGCCCGCCACCACGGAGGCCGTGAACAGCCCGGTGATCCACATCGGGACGCCGAACTCGGTGCGGATCGTGTCCGCGACCGTGTTCGCCTGGACCGCGTTGCCGGTGAGGAAGGCCGTGAAGGCCAGCATGGCGGCGAAGAACATCGCCATCGGCCGCCACGACGGTCCGAGACCCTTCTCGATGTAGTACATCGGCCCACCCGCGACCGTGCCGACCGAGTCCACCTCGCGGTATTTCTGAGCGAGCGTGACCTCGGAGAACTTCGTCGCCATCCCCAGGAAGGCGGTGACCCACATCCAGAAGAGCGCGCCGGGCCCACCCCAGTGGATCGCGATGGCCACGCCCGCGATGTTGCCGATGCCGACCGTCGCCGACAGGGCCGTCGTGAGCGCCTGGAAGTGCGAGACGTCGCCGGGGTCGTCGGGGTCGTCGTACTTCCCCGAGGTCACCGCGAAGCCGTGGCCCAGCCTGCGGACCTGGACGAAGCCCATGCGCGCGGTCAGGTAGAAGCCCACCCCGAGCAGCAGGATGACCATGAACGGCACGTCCGCGGACGGACCGAAGATCACCCCCTCGAACGAGACGCCCAGCTCCACGACCCATGCGTTGAAGAAATCGACGATGGGCTGAAGAAAGCTGTTGAGACCGTCGAAGATCGGTTGCAGCCGGTCCATGGAGGTCCGTCCGGGTTGGGGCGGTCAGGAGGGGGGACGCGCCGGCCACCCCCGAATCTCAAAGCCTGAAAGAATGTCCCGGCCCCGCACCCTGAGCAAGCGCCGTCGCGGCGGCCCGCCAAGCACCGCCCGGCTCCGAGCGGGGGAAGAGACGTGGGCGGTAGGCGGCCACTCCCCGTCCCGGCTCAGGCGCCGGCCAGCGCCGTGTCGAGCAGGTGCGCCGCAACCGACGCCGCGAGCAGCTCGTGCGCGCGCTGCACGATCGCGTCGATCGAGGGGGACTCGTGGAACATCTCCTCGGCCTTGTCCCGCAACTCGGGAATCGTCGGAAGGTGCGGAAGCGAGAGCTCGGCCAGGCGCTCCTCGAGCTGGTCCCGGGCGCGCAGTGCCCGCTCCGCGAGATCCTCGAGCGCGTGCGACTCGGTCCACGCTTCGCGAACGGACGCCGAGATGCTCTCGATGCTGAAGGCCCCCGCCAACTCCCCAGCCACCCTCTCCAGAACCTTGCGACCTACGGGACGGTCGCCGCGCACGATCTCCTCGGGCGGGGCCCGCAGGTCCCACACGAGGCCCACCCACGACATCGCTCTCAGCACGTAGTACGAGACGTCGATCTCCCACCACCGAAAGCCCTGCCGCGTCGAGCTCTGGTAGTGGTGGTGATTGTTGTGCCAGCCTTCGCCGAGCGTCAGGAGCGCCAGCCAGAGGTTGTTTCGAGAGTCGTCGCCCGTGAGGTAGCGCTGTGAGCCCGACACGTGCGCGAGCGAGTTGATGAAGAACGTGCAGTGGAAGAGGGCGACGGTGCTCCAGAAGAAGCCGACGACCAGCATCGCCCAGCCCCCCCACACCCAGACGGCGAACCCCGCCAGGATCGCGGGGGTGTGGACCCGCCTGTCGAGCCAGACGAGCTCGGGATACCGGGTGAGATCCCGCACCGTCCCGTAATCCGGCTCGTCGCTCGACGCGTTGAAGATCCAGCCGACGTGAGAGTACCAGAAGCCGTGCTGTCGCGGCGAGTGCACATCGTGCGGAGTGTCGGAATGGAGGTGGTGATGGCGGTGGACCGCGGCCCACCAGATCACGCCGCGCTGGGCCGAGGTCTGGCCGAGGAACGCGATCAGGAACTGCATGACCCGGCTCGTCTTGTACGAGCGATGGCTGAAGTACCTGTGGAAGCCGGCCGTGATCGCCCACATCCGGACCACGTAGAGGACGACCGCCACGACGAGCGCCTCGAGGGGCACGCCCGTCCAGATGGCCGCGAAGCAGACGAGGTGCGTCAGCACGAAGGGGATCGCGGACGGATAGACGATGTCGTGATGCGGGTGCCGGTGCTCGTGATCCACGCCCTGACTCCGAAGGCTCGGGAACGAAGGGGTCGGGAAAAACAGGCGGCAACCTAACGGGGGCGCATCGGACCGCCAACCTCGGGGGAGTCCTCCGCCGACGCTCCAACGCTACCGTTGCACCGGGCCGAGAGCGACATATATTCGTATGTAGATTTATGAATACGTTGACCGCCCCGCTGATCCTCGACCGGCTCCACACGCTCGGGGACGAGACCCGCACCCGGATCCTCTCGCTCCTCGAGCGGAGCGAGTTCACGGTCTCCGAGCTGTGCTCCGCGCTTCAGCTCGCCCAGCCCACGGTGAGCCGGCACCTGCGCGCGCTCGCCGCCGAGGGCTGGGTGGAAGCGCGGGCGGACGGCCGCAACCGACATTACCGCCTGGCGGCCGACCTCGACGCCCCGGCGCGGGCCATCTGGTCCATCGTTCGCGAGGAGATCGAGAGCGAGCAGCGCTACGCGGTGGACGCGGAGCGCGCCCGCGCGGTGCTGAGCGACCGTCGGTTGCGCTCGTCCGCGTTCTTCGCGGAAAACGCCGAGACGTGGGGCGCGACGCGAGCAGAGCTGTTCGGATCCGCGACGGGCCTCGCCCCGCTCCTCGGGCTTCTCGACCCCTCCTGGGTGATCGGCGACCTGGGCGTCGGAAGCGGCGCCCTGACGGCGCGGCTCGCCCCCTTCGTCCGGCGGGTGGTCGGCGTCGATCGCTCCTCCGAGATGCTCGAGGCCGCGGCGGCCAGGCTGGAGGGCCTCGATGGCGTCGAGCTGCGTCTCGGCGAGCTCGAGGACCTCCCGCTCGACGATGCCGAGCTGGACCTGGCGATCCTCGCGCTCGTCCTCCACTACGTGGTCGATCCGCCGGCGGTGCTGACCGAGGCGGCGCGCGTGCTGAAGCCCGGGGCACGCCTCCTCCTGCTCGACATGCGCCGGCACGATCGGGAGCGCGAGTACGGAGTGGGCATGGGCCATCTGTGGCCCGGCTTCGAGGCGAACCGCGTCGAGGCCTGGCTGCGCGAGGCAGGCTACGGCCTCGTACGGCTCACGCCCCTTCCACCCGACCCCGACGCCTCCGGACCCCTCTTGTTCCTGGCCTCCGCGGTGGCACCCGGACCGTAGCCCCCGAAACCCGAACCGACTACCACGAAACCCTTCGACGACGACGAGGACCGATGAGCGACACTGCCGTTCTTCCCGAAGAGCGCACCACCCCCGACGAGGACCGTCCCCCATACAGGGTGAAGGATCTCTCCCTGGCCGCCTGGGGCCGAAACGAGATCCGGCTCGCCGAGCAGGAGATGCCCGGGCTGATGGCGGCCCGCGAGGAGTACGGGGAGCGGCAGCCGCTCGCCGGGCTCAAGGTCGCGGGCTCTCTGCACATGACCGTTCAGACCGCCGTCCTGATCGAGACGCTCGTGGACCTGGGCGCCGACGTGCGGTGGGCCTCGTGCAACATCTTCTCGACACAGGATCACGCCGCGGCGGCGGTCGTGGTCGGGCGCGAGGGGACTCCGGAAGAGCCCAAGGGGTCGGCGGTGTTCGCCTGGAAGGGAGAGACCCTGGAGGAGTACTGGTGGTGTACCGATCAGATGCTCACGTGGCCGGACGGGTCGGGCCCCGACCTGCTGGTCGACGACGGCGGTGACGCGACCCTCCTGATCCACAAGGGCTCGGAGTTCGCCACGCCGGAGGGCGTTCCCGACTTCGATCCCGACAGCGACCCCGAGGAGTGGGGCGTGATCCTGGAGCTCATCCGGCGGACGCTCGCCGAAGATCCCGGGAAGTGGGCCCGCGTCGGCGAGCGCGTCCGCGGCGTCTCGGAGGAGACCACCACGGGCGTGCATCGGCTCTACGAGATGGAGGCCGCGGGGACGCTCCTCTTCCCGGCGATCAACGTCAACGACTCGGTGACGAAGTCGAAGTTCGACAACCTCTACGGCTGCCGGCACTCGGTGATCGACGGCCTCAACCGGGCCACCGACGTCATGCTGTCGGGCAAGACCGCGGTGGTCCTGGGATACGGAGACGTGGGCAAGGGGTGCGCGCAGGCCCTGAAGGCTCAGGGGGCGCGCGTGGTCGTGACGGAGATCGACCCGATCTGCGCGCTGCAGGCGTGCATGGAGGGCTTCACCGTCGCACGGCTGCAGGACGTGGTCCGGTCGGCCGACGTCTTCATCACGGCCACCGGCAACCGCGATATCATCACGGCGGACGACATGGCCCGCATGAAGGACAAGGCGATCGTCGCGAACATCGGCCACTTCGACAACGAGATCGACATGGCCGGCCTCGCCGCGGTGCCGGGAATCCGCAAGGAGGAGATCAAGCCCCAGTATCACGAGTGGACCTTCCCGGACGGGCACTCCGTCCTGATCCTGGCGGAGGGCCGCCTCATGAACCTCGGGTGCGCGACCGGTCACCCCAGCTTCGTCATGTCCGCGAGCTTCACCAACCAGGTGATCGCCCAGATCGAGCTCGCGGAGAACGGGAGCGGGTACGACAAGAAGGTCTACGTCCTGCCCAAGCACCTCGACGAGAAGGTGGCGCGCCTCCACCTGGACAAGCTCGGCGCCGCGCTGACCGACCTGACCGACCACCAGGCGCGCTACATCGGCGTGCCCAAGGAGGGACCCTACAAGCCGGAGCACTACCGGTACTGAGGTGCCCAGACCGTGCCACCGCCGGAGCGGCTCGAGCCGCTCCGGCTCAACCTCCGAGGAGGAGACGGAGCGCGAAGAGCACGATCGCGGCGGTCAGAACGTTGCGCACCCAGGCCTGGCCCTTCAGGACCTGGAGGTGGACCCCGAGCTTCGCCCCGAAGAACTGTCCCAGCGCGAGGTTCAGCCCCGCAACCCAGTCCAGGAGGCCCGCCATTGCGAAGAGCGCGATCGACACGCCGGTGAAGGCCAGGATCAGCGGGGCCTTCAGCGCGTTGCTGCGGACCAGGTCGAGCCCCTGCGACGAGAGGAGCGCGAGAAAGAGGAACCCGATACCCGCCTGGATGAACCCGCTGTAGAGTCCGAGGGCGAAGAAGGCCGCGACCAGGACCGCTCTCCTCTTGCCGGCGGGGAGAGGGGCGCCGGACTCGACGGGCGGCGTGACGGGATGCCAGACGATCCAGGCCGCCGCAACCACCAGGATCACGGCGAGGATCCGCTCGAAGGCCACGTCCCCGACACGGGCCGCTCCCCACGTTCCGAGCACCACGCCGGCCAGCGCCGGCGGCAGCGCGAGCCTGAGCCAGGCCGACGGGATCAGGCGCCGCCGAAGAAAGCTGTGCGTGGCGCCCATCCCGCCGATGAAGATCGCGATCCGGTTGGTCGCGTTCGCCACGGTCGCGGGCAGGCCGATGAAGATCAGCAGCGGCAGGGTCAGCAGCGAGCCGCCCCCGGCGATCGAGTTCAGCGTGCCGGCGAGGAGCCCGGCCCCCACGAGGAGCAGCGGCGTGACGATGTCTTCGGGCACGGTGACCGTCCTGGGGCTCGGGGCGCACCATCCTGGCGAACGCCTTCACACGCGTCCAGCCCCCGCCGCGGGAGGGAAGCGCGGCGGGGCG